>JBAUNU010000673.1:0-4868 GCA_049579405.1 Methylocella sp. | reverse complement strand
GCGACGAGGGTGCTCATCCAACGCCATTGGCGAACCGCCTCAGGGCCTCGTTGCTCGAGGAGTACATCGAAAACCGCATGCCGGGGGTTCTGGTTGCGGGACTGCCCTGAATGGCGCAAAGGCCGTCAGTCGGGTTCGAACGCGCTTCTATAATCGCGGGCGAGCGCGGGGTTCTGCTTGTCTTTGTGAAGAATGCAGTTTCCAACCGCGAGAAACTCGATCCCGGTCCCCATGAAGCAAGCAAACGCATCTTCCGGGGTGCAAACGATGGGCTCGCCGCGCACGTTAAAACTCGTGTTCACCAGCACGGGACAACCGGTCAATTGCTCGAACCTCGCAATCAAGGCGTGGTAGCGCGGGTTCGTCTCCTTATGAACGGTCTGGACCCGGGCCGAATAATCGACATGGGTGACGGCCGGAATATCGGAGCGTACGACGTTCAACTTGTCGATTCCGAACAGCGCTTGTTCCTCGACCGACATCTTACGGCAGCGCCCGGGTTTCACATTGGCGACGAGCAGCATATAAGGCGAATCCGCGTCGATCTCGAACCACTCGGCGACGCGTTCGCGCAGCACCGACGGCGCGAAGGGGCGAAAACTTTCGCGGTATTTGACCTTGAGGTTCAGCGCTTTCTGCATGGCCGGGGAGCGGGGATCGCCGAGAATCGAACGGTTGCCGAGCGCGCGCGGGCCAAATTCCATCCGGCCCTGGTGCCAGCCGACCGCCTGTCCGTTGGCGAGCGCCGCCGCCGTCTTCTCGATCAGAGCGGCATCGTCGACGACGCCGAAGACGGCGCCGATTTCCGAAAGCCGCCGCTCGATATCGGTTTGTTCATAGGCCGGCCCAAGATAGGCACCTTGCATGGCGTCCGGTTGCCGAGTGCCGCTCTTGCGCTCGTTCCCTTGATTTTCGGCGTGATAAACGGCAAGCGCCGCGCCGAGTGCGCCCCCCGCGTCGCCGGCCGCGGGCTGGATGAAAATCCGGTCGAAGCAGCCGTCGCAAAAAACCTTGCCGTTGGCGACGCAATTCAAGGCCACGCCTCCGGCGAGACAGAGATCTCGAAGCCCGGTTTCGGCCGCGAGCGAGCGCGTCAGGCGCAACACTACCTCGTCCGTCACCGCCTGGATGGAGGCCGCAAGGTCCATGTGGCGCTGCTCCAACGGTTGAGCAGGCTGGCGGGGCGCGCCCCCGAACATCGCGTCGAAGCGGCGATTGGTCATCGTCAGGCCGGTGCAGAAGGCAAAATAATCGAGGTTCAATCTGAACGAACCGTCCGGCTTCACATCGATCAGATGCTCCAGGATCGCCTTTGCATATTTCGGTTCGCCATAGGGGGCGAGGCCCATGGCTTTATATTCGCCGGAATTGACCTTGAACCCCGTGTAATAGGTGAATGCCGAATAGAGCAGCCCGAGCGAATGGGGAAAATGAATTTCCTTGAGTATCCGCAAGCCGTTGCCTTGGCCGAGCGCGGCCGAGGTCGTCGCCCATTCGCCGACGCCGTCCATCGTCAAGACGGCCGCCGACTGAAACGGCGCGGGATAATAGGCCGAAGCGGCATGCGAAAAATGATGTTCGCAAAACCGCAACTTAGCTTTGTCGCCGAGCGCCGGAGCGATTCCCGCGAGTTCGCGGAGCAAAAGATCGCGCTGAAACAGTTTTTCGCTAATCCACAGCGGCATGGCTCTGCGAAACGAGGCAAAACCGTGCGGCGCGAATGCGAGATAAGTTTCGATCAGCCGTTCGAATTTCAGGAACGGCTTTTCGTAAAAGACGACGCGGTCGACGCCGCCGGCGCCGGTCTCGGCCTCCCTTAGGCAGTAGGCTATCGCGTTGGCGGGAAAGCCAGGGTCGTGTTTCTTGCGGGTGAAGCGCTCTTCCTGCGCCGCGGCGACGATCAAACCGTCGCGGACGAGCGCGGCGGCGCTGTCGTGATAGAATGCGGAAACGCCAAGGACGAGCATCTCCGCTCCGTCAAAAAAGCGTATAGATAAAAGGCGCGACGACCGAGCCTTGGCTCAGCACGAACAAGCCGCCGAAGATTAGGAAGAGCAACAGCAGGGGCAGCAGCCAGAATTTTTTCCGCGCGCCCAGGAACTCGAAAAGCTCGGCAAGAATGGACATTGGTTCTTCTCCTCAAAACTGTTTTTTCATGGAGTCCGGCGCGGGACTGGGCGGTTCACGGTCGATCCAGTAGGTCCGGGCTTGGGGCTTCATGTCAAGACGCAGGAGATCCTCGCCCTTCCTGCGCAGATACCAGCCAAGCGGGACGACTGCCCCGAAAAACAAAATTGCCATGACGACGGGACCGGCGATTCGGTTCAAGGCGAGACCCAGCTTGAACCATCCACGGTTCAACGGCTTCAGCCAACGGGGGCGAAGCAGTGCGACGGCCAGGATGGCGGTGGACAGAGCGATCAGCGGCCATTTAGGCGATCCGGCCCGGTGAACCAATGGCCAAAGACCCAGGATTGCGAAAACAACGGCGAACGCGAGGCCAAACCTCCGATTCGACCCGAGGCTTACCCTACGGAAGCTCGTGACCGTTTCATGTGTTTGCATCAGGCACCGATTATTGAGGCTCCCTCCCGGAGCGCGGACGGCCGCAAGCCGAACATAAATCCTCTTACGTCACGGGATATTTTCCCTTTGGTGAAGCAAGTCGAGGCCCGCCTCTGGCCCGGTCGAGATGTTCGCGCAAGGCGAATCACTTATTCGAGGCTTCATGACGGCACGATTTTGGTGGAAAGACTGCAAGACGGCACAAATAGGATGGCCCACGTTGGTGCATGGATGTGCGAATGATCGTAAGCGTCGGTTGCGCCGCGTTTCAGGCGGCCGCGAAACTTGCCAGGAGTGACCGGGCGGATGACGCAGGCGGAGCGAGTTTGTAGGATAGCGCCGCGGCATTCCGCAGACAATCGCCATTTGTCTCATTGCTGGCGCTTTTACGGTGTAACGTTGCGGGCAATCCGCAAAAAAAACGGTGATCATCATGCGAACAGTCACTCTTTTCCTCACTCTCCTCGCCCTATCAATGGCGCCGGCGGGCGCCGATAAAGCCGCTGCCACGGCCAAGATTCATAAGGTCTTCGACATTGTCCGCGGAGGCGACAAAATCGGCACCGATACGATCGACATAGAGCGTCAGAATGACACGACGACGGTCAAGATCAAGACCGACCTTTCCGTTAAGGTCATGTTCATCGAGGCCTACCGTTACGAACATTCTTGCAACGAAACCTGGAAAAACGGTCAACTCATCGCCTTTAAATCGAGAACCAATGACAATGGCACAAAACATTCCATCGACGTCACGGCCGGGCCGGACAAGCTGAGCATGGACGCCGACGGCAAGCATAGCGATCTGCCTAAGACGGCAGTGCCGGAAAACGTATGGGGCAAGGACGCGATCCATCATTTTGACGCTTTTGATCCCGACACCGGCAAACGTATGGTGATCGAGGTTACCGATCTGGGCAACGAAACCTTAACTATTCAAGGCGTGACCCATCAGGCCCATCACTACAAAATCGCCGACACCCTGACCGGGGACTTCGCGCGCGAGATCTGGTTCGACGGCGACGTGCTTGTGCGAACCAAGATTATCGGCTCCGACAATTCGGTGATTCTTTCGGATTTGCGTTAGAACTGGCCGCCCTCCCGCCGGGGGACGTAAAACCGTAAAAGTTGGGATTTGAGATTTCAGGCGCCGCCGTGAGAAATCGCGGCGCGCCAAACGTCTCTTGGCGTCGAGTTTGGCGAGCGGGCCGGCCTGCGGACGGCCCCGATCGGCAAGTCCGACGTTCTGAATGTTTCGGCGGCTTGCGGGTCCGGCCGTTTGGCGCGGAACCATGTCCGCTGGCCCTGATGAAGCCCGGCCGCGAAGGTCCCGATCAAGGATGCGGGCTTTGCGACCGTGACAGGATCCGGGGTGTCCTTCGCCGATCCCGGCCATTTCGTTCATTAGGTCTGTATCGCCCTCGCCAAACTGAAAATTCTATAAGGTCGCATTATCGATGGTTCCCTCATGCTCGTTCGAAAATCTCTGTGCGAAACGCCTCGCGCGGTTCGAATGGCATTCCACGTCAAAACACGGCAGCTGGCTCGATGTGGCGGAATCCGAACTCGCCATTCTCGCCTCGCACCGCCTCGGCCGCAGCAGCCCGATCTCGAACAGGCCGATTTCTGGCAGCCGGCCGATGACGGCTGCAATAGCCAGATGCCAAGTAACCGCAACATTATCCGGCGAAGCTCGTGGATTGACCCTGGCAGGAGCGAGGGCGCGCCGTCAGAAGCGGAAATTGGGCTCGGGCGCGGGCTTGAGGCGGCGCGCGATCCCGGCGTTGACCAGAACGACTGCCTCGCAAGCCTTTGCCAGCGCCTGGTTGAGCAGACCTTGGGCGTCCCTGAACGCGCGTGCAGACGGGTTGTTTGGCACGATACCGCAACCGGCCTCGTTCGAAACAAAAATCACCGGACCGGCTAGCCCTGCGACGGTTTGCGCCAAATCTTGCGTCGCGGCAGAAAGACTATCATTTTTCAAGAGAAGATTGCTGAGCCAAAGGGTCGCGCAATCGACCACAACGATCCGATCCTTCCCGGCCTCGCGGCGGAGCGCCCCGGCAAGCGCGACGGGCTCTTCCACGAGAGTCCAGCGCGTGTCGCGAGACGCGGCGTGGCGGGCGATGCGCTCGGCCATTTCGGCGTCATGAGCTTGCGCCGTCGCGATCAACAATGGCCGAAGGCCGGAGGCTTCCGCGAGGTTTTGCGCGTATCGGCTCTTGCCCGACCGCGCGCCGCCGAGGACGAGAAGGCTGCCGATCGGAAGCTTTGGACTCGGCATAATTTTCCCGATTGTGTGG
>JBAUNU010000672.1:0-1795 GCA_049579405.1 Methylocella sp. | reverse complement strand
CATAGGATTTCAAAATCGTATTCTTCGTCGAGAGATAGACCGGGTATTTGCGCATGAGTCCGAAATTCATCGAAGCGCGGGCAAAATCGCGGATCGACTCGTCAAGGTTATACATCGCCAGGGAAACGCCCGGACCTGAATAGTCATACACTTTTCGTTCGATGATCGTGCCATCGTCGCCCTCGAACCTGATGACGAGGCGGCCCTTGCCGGGAACCTTGAAATCGGTCGCGCTATATTGGTCGCCGAAAGCGTGGCGGCCGATGACGATCGGCCGCGTCCAGCCGGGCACGAGGCGCGGGACATTATGGCAAATAATAGGCTCGCGGAAGATCACGCCGCCAAGAATATTGCGGATGGTGCCGTTCGGCGATTTCCACATTTGCTTCAGCTTAAACTCGTCCATGCGGGCTTCATCCGGAGTGATGGTGGCGCATTTGACGCCGGCGCCGTGTTTTTTGATGGCATTGGCGGCCTCCACCGTGACCCGATCGTTCGTCGCGTCGCGGTTTTCGATCGAGAGATCGTAATATTCGAGTTCGATGTCGAGGTAAGGGTGGATGAGCTTGTCGCGTATATACTGCCAAATAATCCGCGCCATTTCGTCGCCATCGAGTTCGACAACGGGATTTTCAACCCTGATCTTCTTCATCGTTGCTGCCCTTGGCTACTGCGGATTTGGCGTGACGAGCGGTTTCGCTTGGCCTTTGTGACGGCCTTCGCGAGAAGGCTTGGCGGCGCGACCTTAGGCGGCGGGGCCGACAGGCTTTGGCCCCGGCAGCTCCGGAAGCAGCATCCAAAGGCCGGATAGTCCGAGACCAAGGCCAAAGACCAGGAGCGCCGAGCGCAGCCTCATCGGCGCCAATTAGGACATGGGATCCAGCCTTGCAAAAAGCTCCGGGAACGGGGGCGGGACGGCTCCGATGTCAACGATTCTGCTTCATGCGGCTGGCGCATGATTCGCGAGCGGTGAAACCAAAACCCGCCCCGGAACAGACAGTTTAGAACATGGCCCGGTCCGGCCAAACCGGATAATTTTCTAAACGAATTCAATTCTATCGCGTTCCAGTCTCAAACATGTCAACCGGCCGGTCGCGTAAGCGCCCGTGTCGATGTTGATGCGGTTGTTCCGCACGTCTGGTTCCCGGACCGGGGTGTGCCCGTGGACGATAATTTTTTCGAAAGGCTCCTCGTGCAACAAAAAATCATCTCTTATCCAAAGCAGATCCTCCTCACGCTGGCGCGACAGGGGCGTCCCTGGCCGCACTCCCGCATGCACGAAGAAAAAATCGCCGCAAGTGAAACAGAGCTTTAGCCCGGCGAGAAACTGACTGTGGCTTTTGGGTATGGCGTCGCACAGGCTTGCGGAGAGCTTCGCCTGTTCCTTGGGATCCGCGTTTATCGTCGGCGTCAGACCGTAAGAGGCGAGGGTCGGCAAGGCGCCATACTGCGCCCAATGCTTGAAAACGCCGGGATTTTCGAGAAATTCGGAAAGAAAGAGTTCATGATTGCCCTTGAGGCACAACATGCGATGGGTTCTGGCCCGTTCGATCAACAAATCCAAAACGGCCGCGGAGTTCTGCCCGCGGTCGATGTAGTCGCCGAGGAAGATGTGAAGAGCTTCGGCAATTGGATGTTCCCTAAGATCCTCGTCTATACGCAAAAACATCTGTTTCAGCAAATCCGCCCTGCCGTGGACATCGCCGACCGCGTAAATGCGCAGCCCGTCTGGCAATAGGGGTGGTGCATCGATGCGACGCAATTTCCACATCGAGGGTTGGGCTTTACCCTAAGC
>JBAUNU010000671.1:0-3729 GCA_049579405.1 Methylocella sp. | reverse complement strand
CCGCTGCGCCCGGTAACGTAGATTGAATTGGATCGCGAAATCGGCTCCCAATCCGACGAACAGAATCGCGAATGCGACCGAGATCGGATTCAAGGCGCCGAAAAGGAAGAATCCCAAGCCGGCGGTGACTACCAAGCCGATCGCCAAGGTGATGGCTACAGCCAGAACAAGGCGGAGTGAGCGCACGGCCAGCCAAAGGATGGCGAGAACAGCTAGCCCGGTTACAATGCCATTTAACGACAAGCCCTCCTCCAAGCTCGCGAACTCCTGGTCCGATATAGGTACGGGACCGGTCAGGCGGACGCTTGCCTGGAAGTTGGACGCAAGCTGCAGATCAGCGGCAGTCTGGCGAATCGCATCCGCTGCCCTCCGGCCGGGTTCGAGTTCACTGGTGACGAGAACGGGTACGACCGCTATTAGGCGGCGCAGGCCGGCCGGCTGCGCAGTGGCTTGTGCCAACGTGTTCCAGGAAAAGCTGGCGAGTTGCGAGGCGGCGACCCTTTCAAGCGTATCCGCCGCCATGTTCGAGATTCTAGCAAAGTCATCAAGGGAAAGCCTCCCCAGCTTCAATCCTTCGAGACCATACGAAAGCGCCCGAACGAGCCCTCTCAGGCTCGGGTCCTTCGCCAAGGCCCCAATGATCGGTTTGGCTGTAGCGAGTTGGCTGGTGATTCGCGCCAGTTGCCCGGTGGGGAGGAACAAAAGGCGGTTCTGCTGAAAGAACGCCCCGCCTCCTTCTTCTTCGACGGAGCGGAAGAGAGCAGGCTTGTTGGACAGACCCTGGGACAGTGCGCGGGTCGCCGCGCCGGTCTGCTCCGGCGTAGGTCCCTCGACAACAACGAGGATCAGCTTCGTGTCTTGCGGAAATGCGGCCTGGTACTCCAGTTCCCGCTTCCGCCAAGAAAGGTCACGCGAAATCAGGTTGTTGACGTTGGTATCGATTGCAAAGTGACGTACCGTGTAAGCCGCCGACGCCGCAGCTAGAATGAGCGCCACAATAATGACGCCCCAGATGTGACGGGTACAGAACACGACCGTGCGAACGATCGCCGAATTCAGCATGGGAGCGAAAGTTCATCGTGCGAGGAGGTCAGAACTCCAGAATGCAACGCCACATTTGCCGCGCCGGGAAACGGCTTGATCATGCGTGGTCACCTTGTCATGAAACCTGTCCTAAACCGACATTCGATTGGATCGTAATATGCGCTCGATCTGGCCTGTTTTGCAAATCCGGGCGCCATTGATCTCCCGATGCCGTGCGCAAGGGCTACTCCGTGAACCATCGCGCGCGGCGGCGCAAAGATGACGCTGTGGAAATTGCCTGGCTCATGATGCAGATTGAGCCAGTCGGTCGGCACCAAATCGATGCCGGGCACTCGCCTCCGACAGCCCGGCGTTCTAGTCTTGGTATTCTTCTTCGTCGTTTTTGGATGCAACAAAGGTTCCGCTGCTTTTGTTGTAAACACGGAAAAATCCGGTTTCGCGCACAACGCCGTCGTCATCTCTATACCTGATTGCACCCACAGCACAAATTTCTTGGGCGTCACGTGTGTTAGAAAATGTCTCATATTTGGCTGTTATCGTGAAAGTATGCCGCTGGCCACTTATCAAGATTATCGTGGGGATTGTCTTAGGGCTAGCGTCCAATCCTGGAATGTCCCACTGCTATTGCTTCATAGAATTGCGCCGCGCCAAATCGCACCCAAAAGCTTCAACTGTGGCAGGATTTACGCCTATGTTCACGATTGTAACCCAAATAAATTGGTGGCTTTCAGCATCGTCGAAAGGACCCTGGATAAATCTCACGATCATGCGGGGGCGGTGAGTCGCAATGAATTCTTTACGGGTCAATTCGATTGCTTTGGTAGTAAGGCGCCCTTGCTCGGTTGTGGCAAGCCAGAGAGTCAGCGTGAACAGTGCGATAAAGGCGGTCGCGATAGCGGTTATTGCGTCTCGGCGATCATACAAGAAAACGCAAGCACAATAGGTTTTGACACGCGCACTCACGATCAACGAGTGCAAGACTTCGGAAGAGTGTTTTTCGGAGGCTTGTTCGGGTTGCTTATTCTCCTTATTGGCCACGCATATTTGAAATGATGTTGACCCAACAGCCACATATAAAAGCCATGCGCTCACAACAGTGACCAGCGCCAGCGATCCATATTTTTTGGTTGCGGTCAACATCCCTTGATCGACGTTCCGAAGATGCTTGCGTTCCGCATGCGGGTTATTCGCGGCACGCTTGGAGTTGGCGGATCACATCCCAATCAGCTTGGGATGTTCAACGCCGCGAACGGCCATGGGCTCAAGCGCCCGATTGCCGAAGGACAGTTCTGGTGGCGACCGAACTCACTGGTGAATTTACGAGTGACTCGTCCCGAGGTTGCTTGCTCGCAAAATTTCATTAGGTCAAACCGGATCGCAGGTTTATCCCGTCCCACGTGGGTTTTATGCGGGGATGCAAATGGACGAAGAGACGTGGCTAGAGTGTGAAAGAGAACGAGAGGCGAGAAGCACATGGGAGAGCTAACAGATATGCAAATGCTAACAGCCGCTATCGTGTTGATCTATGTGCACTACAACTATTGGGTAAAGATAGAGCGTAAAGCGCAGCATATGAGGTGGCTTACTGATCGTCCGGATGAACTGCGTGAGTATGAAGAGCTGAAGAAGTTTGAGGACTCCTTGCATTGGTGGCAACGCGGGAGGAGGATAACGTGATCAGAATTAGCAACCCATCCCGGCGCGATGCCCCAAGGCCTCGGCGCTTGCACCAAATAAACCGGCGCTTCCACCAAGTAGATCAGCGCCGCCACCGTCAGGGATTCCTACCATCGGGATATGGGGCAGCGGCGACGGGCAGAGCCATTTAAGCGATGACGACAGGGGGCGGCCACCCACAATTAACTGACCCGGATTGGAATTCGACGCGCCGCAAGGGAATGATGTTCCGGCGCTTGCCAATGCGGCGCTGATCGGCTTACATCTCATTTTACAAATAGGAAAGCAGGGACATTAGCAGGGACAATTCTCTTATTTCCTGATTTCCCCTCTGCGGGTGTAGCTCAATGGTAGAGCAGCAGCCTTCCAAGCTGAATACGAGGGTTCGATTCCCTTCACCCGCTCCAATTTTTCGTGCAATCTTTCCGGCTTTATTTTCTCGCAGTATCTGGTCCAAAAAGTCCTCTCTCTGGGATCGTGCTCCTCCGGCCGTGGCTCTCGGGTGAACCTCACGCGGATTCCTTGTCCATCCCGCCCAACGCAAGAAACCTCTCCAGCCAATGGATGTCGTAGAGCCCATTTTGGATATCGGCGTTGCGCACCAATGTTTGAAACAAGGGAATTGTCGTATCGATGCCGTCGACGATGAATTCATCGAGCGCGCGGCGAAGCCGCATCAGTGCCTCGTTGCGGTTGCGCCCGTGCACGATGAGCTTGCCGACGAGCGAATCGTAGTTTGGCGGAATGGAGTACCCGGCATAGACCGCGCTATCGACCCGGACGCCAAGGCCGCCTGGCGGATGGTAATAGGCGATCTTGCCCGGCGAGGGCAGGAAGGTTGCGGAATGCTCGGCGTTGATCCTGCATTCGATCGCGTGTCCCTGAAAGACGACGTCCTTCTGGGTTAACGTCAAGGGGGAACCCGCGGCAATTCTTATCTGCTCGTTGACGAGATCGACCCCGGTGATCATTTCGGTGACTGGATGCTCGACCTGAATCCTTGTATTC
>JBAUNU010000670.1:0-6901 GCA_049579405.1 Methylocella sp. | reverse complement strand
CGACCAAAGTGTCGATGCCAGCTAAGGAGAAGGAATACGCCGACCGAATTCGGCGCTTCATCAAGGCCGAATTGAAGCGAGCAGATGTAAGCTACGAGGAATTGGCCGAAAGGCTGACGAAGCATGGTTTCGAGGAAACCAAGATTGGAATTGCCAGCAAACTCTCACGCGGAACGTTCTCCGCTACTTTTTTCCTTGCATGTCTAGCTGCGCTGGAGCTTGATGGCATAAGGCTGGAGGATATTTAGGAACTAACAAGTGATAGATTGGCTGCAAAAACCTTCAACAATCGTCTGGGGTCTTTATCTTGCAGCTGCGGAGCTATCAAGTTGCCTGCCATCATATTCGTTTACGTGCATATTGATAAGCGATGAAAATGACGCCAAAGATTACTCCGGCAATCAGACCTGCGCCCCCGTGCACGAGGCGATCTTCCGATTCTCGAAATTTATCTGGGTCAACGCAAACCACGACAACATCAGCGCTTTTGCGGCGATCGCAGTCGCCGTCTTCACCTTCACTCTTTGGCGCTCTACTTTGAAATTGTGGGAGACTGGCAAGAAGCAAATTGCTGTTGCCAATGCCGGAATTAAAATCGCAAAAAATGCTTACGTAGCAGAGCACCGAACCTGGCTTAAGATTTATCCCACTGAGATTGGGCCTGTAACATTCGATGGCGATCGAATCCGAGTGAATATCACCGTCGAAGCGAAGAACATCGGAGGTTCTCCCGCCGTTGCAGTAAATCTTTGCTGCAAGCCCTATCGAGGTCGCGGGTTTGTGGTTCTCGGGAATGCCGTTGAAAGCCTTATCGCCGAGGAAAAAGCATTTGCCAGTCTGACCAAATCGGGAATGATATTGATGACCGGCGACAAGCATAACTGCATGTTCTCTGCAGACGCCGAAACTGACGCCACGACTGAAGCTAAAACGAAAGAACAAGAAGCCCTTGGAATCCAGACAGCCAACCTCCAGGTAACACTTTCCATTGCCTGTTGTGTAATTTACAAGTCTCTGACCTCTGACGACTGGCATCACACTGGTCATATGATATCGCTCAGAAAGAAAGATCGTTCTAGATTCGACGCCGCTTTGGGTGATGTGACAGGTGACAACATCAAGGTCACCATGGACCAAAGCGCAAGTCGCGTGGTCTGAAAACATCAAAATCAGAAAAGCTAAGCTGATGATACGACGCGCCCTCATGGCGCGCGCTCCTAGCCGCTACCCACCTTTACCATGGGCGCGGACCTCCAACCGCGCTTGTGGCAGTTGCGCCATAATACCGGAATTCCAGCCGCAGGTTTTGGACAGCCTGCGGCAGCCGCTCGAAACCGGCGAGGTCGCGATCGCACGGGCGAACCACCGCATCGTCTATCCGGCCCGGTTCCAGCTCGTCGCGGCGATGAACCCCTGCCGTTGCGGCCATGCGAGCGAGCCCGGCTTTACCTGCAACCGGCAACCCAACGTGCGCTGCATCGCGCAATATCAGGCACGCCTGTCGGGGCCTTTGCTCGACCGCATCGATCTGCACGTGGAGGTTCCAGCTGTCGCCGCCGCCGATCTGATGCTGCCGCCGCCCGCCGAGGGTTCAAAGGAGACCGCGGAACGCGTCGCCGCCGCGCGAAATATCCAGGTCGCGCGCTATGCCGGACTGGGGCTTCCGGGGATCCCCTCCAACGCCGCCGCGCCCGCCAATGTCATCGAGGCGGTGGCACAACTCGACGCCGGGGGCCTCGCCTTGGTCAGAGAGGCCTCGGACCGCCTCCGTCTTTCCGCGCGGGGGTTTCACCGGATCTTGAAGCTCGCCCGTACGATCGCCGATCTCGACGCCGCCGGCGCGGTCGGGCGCCTGCATCTTGCCGAGGCGCTTACCTATCGCATCGATACCGCAAGGCAGCTGCGCGCCGCGTGAACAGGCTGCGGCTCTAGCTGGGCTTGGGCGGGGGAAGCCGGACCGCCTAGCTGTCGTGTCTCGAAGGCCGGTTCTTGGGATCCTTGAGATCGGCGGGCATCCAAGCCGGCGCCATTGCCGGTCATGACGCGAAAGACTCTCGCCCTGATCGCGGAAAGAAGCGCAAGGCTTGCACCCACACTTGGCCGTTGCCCGCAACGTCATGAAAAAAGGCCGTTGCACCTCATTATACTGCCGGCATACTGTCGGCCATCGCAGCCCTGTCAGAAGCCTGGTAGCATTCCTATCCTTAGAACGAAGCCTTTCTTCCAGCATTTCGGGAGCCAAGAATGTCGCGGACACTCATCGTCCTCGGACTTATCCTGGTGGCGGTTGGTTTACTATGGCGGTGGATCGGCGTGCTCCGGCTAGGGCGTCTGCCCGGCGATATCGTTGTCCAGCATCAGAACTTCACTTTCTATTTCCCGGTCGCCACTGGGCTCCTGATCAGTGTGGTCCTGACGCTGATTTTGTGGTTCACCGGCCGCTGAACCCCGCGTTCACCGGAAAATGTTTTCGTTCCGTTCCAATCCCGCCATGTTCATGGCATAAGCAGCCGCCAACTCGAATCACCTCGAATCACAGGAACAGGCCCGCGCATGGCGAGGAATGGCGATCTTTTCGGCAATGCGGCCCACCAGGAGCCGCTTGCTCGGCGGGGTTCAAACCAGCAAGCCTTGGCGCCGCAAAAAGCGGCAAGCCGGACGCCAAACCACGAAACGCCTGGCGAGCTGGGCTATACCGCCGCTTCCATTGAGGTGCTAGAGGGGCTGGAGCCCGTCCGCCGGCGGCCCGGCATGTATATCGGCGGCACCGGCGAGACCGCGCTGCATCATCTTTTCGCGGAAGCCCTCGACAATGCGATGGACGAGGGGGTCGCCGGCCACGCCAGCTTCATCGACGTCCGCTACGAGGCGTCTGGCTTTCTCTGCGTTTGCGACAATGGCCGCGGGATTCCGGTCGATCCGCATCCGAAATTTCCCAGGAAATCGGCGCTCGAAGTGATCATGACCACGCTCCACGCGGGCGGCAAATTTAATTCAAAGACGTATACCACGTCCGGTGGCTTGCACGGGGTCGGCGTTTCGGTCGTCAACGCGCTGTCGGAACGCCTCGAAGTGGAGGTGGCGCGGGGCCAAACCCTGTACCGGCAGATCTTCGAGCGGGGCCATCCCAAGACGCCCCTTGAAAAGCTCGGCAAGGTGCAAAACCGGCGCGGCACGAGCGTGCGGTTCAAGCCCGACGAAAGGATTTTCGGCAAGGGTGCGAATTTCAAGCCGGAGCGCTTGTTCAAAATGGCCCGCGCGAAGGCCTATCTCTTCGGCGGCGTCGAAATCCGCTGGCATTGCGCGCCGGAATGGATCGAGCCGGAGGGCGGGATTCCGTCCGAGGCGGTTTTCCGCTTCCCCGGCGGCCTCAAGGACTGCCTTCTCCAGGATCTC
The DNA here is from genome assembly GCA_049579405.1 of Methylocella sp. GTDB lineage: Bacteria > Pseudomonadota > Alphaproteobacteria > Rhizobiales > Beijerinckiaceae > Methylocapsa. The sequence goes on along the minus strand of JBAUNU010000670.1, from coordinate 3,505 downwards.
GAGGGCAAGGACCTCGTCACCGATCAGATTTTCGCGGGCAAGGTCGAAAAACCGGGCGGCCACGGATCGCTCGAATGGGCGATGGCCTGGCTCGCCTTCGACGACGGCTTCGTGCATTCCTATTGCAACACCATTCCCACCCCTGACGGCGGCACCCATGAAACAGGCCTTCGCGCCGCGCTGGCGCGCGGCCTTAAGGATCATGCCGAGCGGATCGGCCTGGCAAAGAAGGCGGCCCCGGTGACCGGCGACGACGTGATGGCGTCTTGCGCCGCGATGGTTTCAGTCTTCCTTCGCGAGCCGGAGTTTCAGGGCCAAAACAAGGGCCGGCTTTTGACCAATGAAGCCGCGCGGATCGTCGAAGGAACTTTGCGCGATGCCTTCGATCATTGGCTCGCCGCCTCCCCTTCGCACGCCGCGAAGCTCGTCGACTGGACGATCGAGCGCGCCGAGGAAAGACTGCGCCGGCGCGCCGAGAAAGATGTTGCGCGCAAGACTGCGACGCGCAAGCTCAGGCTTCCGGGGAAACTCGCGGATTGCTCGAATAATTCATCGCAAGGATCGGAACTCTTTATCGTCGAAGGCGATTCCGCCGGCGGCTCTGCCAAGCAGGCGCGCGATCGCGCGAACCAGGCGGTCCTGCCGTTGCGCGGCAAAATCCTCAACGTCGCCAGCGCCACGCGCGACAAGCTCGCGGGCAATCAGCAGCTCAACGATCTTGTACAGGCGCTCGGCTGCGGCACCGGAGCGCATTACAAGGAGCAAGACCTTCGCTACGAGAAGATCATCATCATGACCGACGCCGATGTGGATGGCGCCCATATCGCTTCCCTGCTCATCACCTTTTTCTTTCGCCAGATGCCGAAACTCGTCGAGGCCGGACACCTTTATCTGGCGGTTCCGCCGCTCTACCGGCTGACCCAGGGCGCCCAGCAGGTCTATGCCCGCGACGACGCGCATCGCGATCACCTGATCGCCAGGACGCTCACCGGCAAGGCCAAGATAGAAATTGGCCGTTTTAAAGGGTTAGGAGAAATGCTCCCGGCCCAACTTAAAGAAACGACGATGGATCCAAAAAGGCGCGGCCTGCTCCGCGTGGTCGTTCTTGCCGAAGACCGGGAGGGCACCTCGAACGCGGTCGAACGTTTGATGGGCAACAGCCCAGAGGCGCGCTTCGCTTTCATCCAGGAGCGCGCGGCTTTTGCCACCGCCGCCGAGCTCGTCGTGGTCTGAAAGACGCGCTTGAGGAGTCCGGATTGAAGTTGGGGGAAGACGCGAAGGTGGCCGGCGGCAGATGGCGTTTCGAGGAGGCCACTCCTATAACCATTTGCGCGCCGGCCGACCCTACGGACCCAGGAGATGCGGCGGACCCGAGCACTCCGCAGGGTATCTTAAGTTCATCGCCGGATACGCATCACGATACGCACGGCCTCCCGCAAGGCTTTCTTTAAGGGAGCCTGCTTCGCGCCGCAGACGTCCGGCGCGGCTAGTTAACCCGCGAACGTTGCAAATTGCAATCGGCTTCTTAGCCTCCGGCGGCTAATTCTTCATTAAACGGGCAGAAAGCGGAACATCTGAGGGTCCAGCGAGTTAGGCGGGTGGGCCACAACAAGGAGAACCTCCTATGCGCGTTATCGGTACTGACCGCCGCGATTGGCCTGTTTGCCTCGGTAGCCTTCGCGCAAAACCTACCGGCGCAGCAGGGGCCTTCAAACCCTGCCGTCAAAGCTATGCACGACAACAATTCGTCGACGCCTGTCGCAGGGGCCAACAGCTTTACCAAGAGTGAAGCGATGAAGCAGATCGAGGCAAAGGGTTACACCCACGTGACCAAGCTCAAGAAAGACAAGAGCGGCGTGTGGCGCGGCACGGCGGTAAAGGACGGCCATTCGGGCCCAATTAGTGTCGACTACCAGGGTAACGTTAACTAGGCAGTGTGCCTAAAGCTTCGACCTTTCACCAAGGGATAGCAATATGACCAAGACACTCACGCGCGTTTATAGCGATTACGCTTCCGCAGAGCTTACTGTTCGCGAACTCAAGGCCGCTGGCCTTGGTGATAGCCATATCAGTATCGTAGCCAGCAACGCCGAAGGTTGGCACAAGCCGGGTAGTGGCGATATCGATCCCAAACATGACAAGGATCGCGCCGGAAAGGATGACCGCTCGGTCGGTGTCGTTGCTGGCGCCGGTATGGGCGTGATTGCTGGCGGCGCGGTGGGGTTGCTGCCGGTCTCGGCATGCTGGCCATTCCCGGCATCGGCCCGGTCGTGGCAGCTGGATGGCTGGCAGCTCTTGCGACGGGCCCTGTCACCGGCGGCGCAGCTGGGGGCCTCATCGGTGCACTCGTCGAGTCCGGCACCAGCAAAGAAAATGCCGAACTGTACGCTGAAGCGCTTCGCCGCGGCGGCGCCGTAGTGACCGCGAAGGTGCCGGATTCTGACGAGACCAAGTATGCAGCCATTATGAACAAATCGGCCTTCGATATCGCGGCTCGCGAAACGGCCTATCGTAGCTCTGGCTGGAAGGGCTACGACTCAACAGCGCCCGCCTATGACAGCGACCAGGTGCGCAAGGAACGGGAGCTTATCGCCTCTAGTGCACCGGCGCATACGGATGATTCGCTTTAGCTCCCCGTCCAAATCCGCGCCGTACGGTATCGCCTGCACCATTTGAATGAGTCACTGCACTAGGCACTGAATTGTAAGCAAATCCAGTCCCCAACCACCAGGACCTATGCCTGCAGTGGCCCCGTCAGCGAAAGCTGGCGGGGCCTTTTTTTATGGACGCAGGGTTTGCGTGTTTGGGCCCATTGACACTCATTTCAGCGCTGTGACGGCCGGGTGGGGTTGATCATGGCGGCAAAACTCCGGGCTGTCTTGTCGTATCGTGGTGCGATCCCGCGCCATTGTTTTACATTGCAAAAGAAGCTTTCGATGAGGTAACGCCAACGATCGCATGGGATGCCGGTTTTGCGATCCGCCTTGGGCGCCCGGTTCGGCTCATCGGGAGAGGCAATCCAGCCCGCCGCCAGGTGAAACCGGCCATCCCGGTGGAAGCAAGAAAGCACACCGGGCGCAGGCACAATCGGCCGCGCCGTAACCATGAAAGCGCTTGTTCCGTTTGCGCAACGGTCACGCCAAGGCGTCCATCTTCCGCCGCAAGCGGCGACCATCCTATTTGATGGCCGCCTCGTATCGTTTCCGCGACATACTCCAAATTCACGAGATTGTCGACAAAGGCCTTGGATTATCGGGCCTGCGATTGCGGTAATTGATGTAGTAGGTGTGCTCCCAGACATCGACCGTCAAGATCGGCGTTGCCTCCTTGGAGCAGCGGATTTTCGGCATTTCCCGTCTTCGCGACGGCAATCTTGCCGTCCTTGCTGGCGGCGGCGGCAGCAAGCCGCTGCTCATCCAACTCATCCCGCTCATGCCACCAAAAATGCGCCTCGAATCATCGCCCCTATCGCCACAGCCGCAGTCCATCAAGAGAGACCAAGAGC
>JBAUNU010000669.1:0-3506 GCA_049579405.1 Methylocella sp. | reverse complement strand
ACGACTAAGCAAGTTGAGAGTGGTCCAATCGGCATCCGGCCGCGGCGCTTATCGTAATCGTCAGAAAACCATAGAACAGCTAATGTAAAGTAAATCGTGCATCCCTAACAAGCGCGTTATTCTCGATGGCGTTCATTAGACTCTATAATAGAGTTGAGACATAACTGAAGATCATGGCCTACCTGACTCGGCATAAATGACTCCTTGATTGTCTTCGATGGATAACTGAGCGAGCATGGTTGCGCGGACGGCCGACGTCCGGCTGGCCCGGCGGTGCGACGCAATTCGCGCGCCGCCCCGGCCAGCGTCTTTTGCGCGGTGTTGTTTGAAAGAGCATTTTCAATGCTTGTTAAAGCCCCAAAAATCTGCGATCTTAAATCCTTAGGACAGCGTTACCGGCCATTCGGGCTGGGCCAACGCGGGCGTCGCGCACGCCGCCTCCGGAATCGACGCAAGTCCAAAGCTGTAGCATCGCGCTGGCGCGGGCTGGCACCAGCGCCCTGAAAGCCGGCGTGGCGCGGTTCTTGCTTGACGCGGTTCTTGCCAGATGTGATAGGCTCGTCAAGCGCGCTTGGAAGGGGCGCGGAGGCCTCTCTGCGGCGGGACGATTGATGGAGGGTGAGAGATGACGGATCCGATCGTCCGCGGCCAGGTCCGGCGGGATCCCGGCCTGCCGGCCGCGCAAGGCCTTTATTCGCCCGGCAAGGAGCATGACGCCTGCGGGGTCGGTTTCGTCGCAGACATGCGCAATCGCAAGTCACACGAAATGATCGCCATGGGCCTCGAGATTCTGCGCAATCTCGATCATCGCGGCGCGGTCGGCGCCGATCCCGAGGCGGGCGATGGCTGCGGCATGCTGGTTCAAATCCCGCATCGGTTTTTTGCCAAAAAGGCGGCCGAGCTCGGTTTCGTCCTGCCGGCGCCGGGCGAATATGCCATCGGCTCGCTGTTCTTGCCGCGTGATATGGAGGGCCGCCGGATCGTCGAAGACATTGTTGAGGAAATGGTCGCCGCGGAAGGACAGATCACTCTCGGCTGGCGCGACACGCCGGTCGATTCTTCTTGTCTTGGCGAGAGCGTCAGGGCGGCCGAACCTGTATGCCGCCAGATTTTTATCCAGCGCGGCCCTCATGTCGAGAACCAGACCGTGTTCGAGCGGCGGCTTTTTGTTCTGCGCAAGATGATTTCGAACGCGGTCTACCATTTGGCCGACCCGCGCACCGCCGGGTTTTATCCCGTGTCGCTTTCGTCGCGCACCATCGTCTACAAAGGCCTGCTCCTCGCGACGAAGCTCGGCAACTATTTCAAGGACCTCGCCGACCCCTTGTTCGAATCGGCGCTTTCGCTTGTTCACCAGCGCTTCTCGACCAACACGTTTCCAACCTGGTCGCTGGCGCATCCCTATCGGCTCGTCGCCCATAATGGCGAAATCAATACCCTGCGCGGCAACCTCAATTGGATGGCGGCGCGGCAGGCCTCGGTCGCCTCCGGGCTTTTCGGCAATGACATAAGCAAGCTTTGGCCGATCTCCTACGAAGGCCAATCGGACACGGCCTGTTTCGACAATGCGCTCGAGTTTCTCGTCCGGGGCGGCTATCCGCTTAGCCACGCGATGATGATGCTCATTCCGGAAGCCTGGGCGGGCAATCCGCTGATGGACCCGGCGCGCCGCGCCTTCTACGAATATCACGCCGCGATGATGGAGCCGTGGGATGGGCCGGCCGCCGTCGCCTTTACCGATGGCCGCCAGATCGGCGCGATGCTCGACCGCAATGGCCTGCGTCCGGCGCGCTATTTCGTCACCCGCGACGGGCTCGTCGTGCTGGCCTCGGAAGCCGGCGTCTTGCCGATCGCCGAAGAGCGGATCATTACCAAATGGCGATTGCAGCCGGGCAAGATGCTGCTCGTCGATCTGGAGCAGGGCCGCATCGTCTCGGACGACGAAATCAAAAACAGACTCGCCGCCTCGCATCCTTATGCCGAATGGCTGAAGCGCACCCAGATCGTGCTCGAGGATATGGATCTCGCGGTCCATCCCCGTTCGCCGCGCACGGATGTGTCGCTGTTGGATCGCCAGCAAGCCTTCGGCTACACTCAGGAAGATCTTTCGCTTCTGCTGTCGCCGATGGCGGTGACCGGCCAGGAAGCGGTCGGGTCGATGGGCACCGATACGCCGATTTCGGCATTGTCGACGCAGTCGAAACTCCTCTATACCTATTTTAAGCAGGATTTCGCACAGGTGACCAATCCGCCGATCGACCCGATCCGCGAGGAATTGGTCATGAGCCTCGTGTCCTTCATTGGGCCGCGCCCCAACATCCTCGATCTCGAAGGCAACGCTAAGAAGAAACGTCTTGAGGTCCGGCAGCCCATTCTGACCAATGGCGACCTCGAGAAAATCCGTTCGATCGGGCATTTCGAGGAGGCGTTCGACACCAAGACTCTCGATATGACATATCTTTCGGAAAGCGGCGCGGAAGGCATGCCGGAAGCCCTTGGCCGGCTCTGCGAACGGGCCGAACAGGCGGTCAACAGCGGCTTCAACATTATCATTTTGTCCGACCGCATGACCGGCGCCGACCGCATTCCGATCCCTGCGCTTCTCGCGACGGCGGCGGTGCATCATCATCTGATCCGCAAGGGTCTGCGCACCTCGGTCGGCCTCGTCATCGAAACCGGCGACGCGCGGGAGGTCCACCATTTCGCCCTGCTGGCGGGCTATGGAGCGGAAGCGATCAACCCCTACCTCGCCTTCGAGACGCTTGCCGCCATGGCCAACGCGTTTCCTGATGAGATCGATGGCCATGAGGCGTGCAAGCGCTACATCAAGTCGATCGACAAGGGCCTCTTGAAGGTCATGTCGAAAATGGGCATTTCGACCTACCAGTCCTATTGCGGCGCGCAGATTTTCGAGGCGGTCGGTCTGGCGGACGATTTCGTTGATCGCTATTTCAGCGGAACCGCGACCCGGATCGGCGGCGTCGGGCTCGCCGAAATCGCGCAGGAAACCGTTCGCCGCCACAGGGAAGCTTTCGGCGATGCGCCGCTCTATCGCCATGCCCTTGACGTTGGCGGCGATTACGCCTTCCGCATCCGCGGAGAAGCGCATTCCTGGTCGCCGCAATCGGTGTCCCTCTTGCAACATGCCGTGCGCGGCAACAGTGAAGCCACCTATCGCGCCTACGCCGACCTCTTGAACGAGGAAACCGAGCGGCCGTTGACCATACGCAGTCTCTTCCGCATCAAGACGGCGCAGGAAGACGACCGCCTGCCGGTGCCCATCGAGGATATCGAATCCGCCCAATCGATCGTGCGGCGTTTCTCGACCGGGGCGATGTCCTATGGCTCGATCTCGCGCGAGGCCCACACGACGCTGGCGATCGCGATGAACCGGATCGGCGGCAAATCGAATACCGGAGAAGGCGGCGAGGAGTCTGATCGCTACAAACCGCTCGCCAATGGCGATTCGATGCGCTCAGCGATCAAGCAGGTGGCCTCCGGGCGGT
>JBAUNU010000668.1:0-4919 GCA_049579405.1 Methylocella sp. | reverse complement strand
CCCCATCGTCGCTGGCGTGCAGCTCGAATACAATTTTGCCGGTATCACCGGAACCGCCTCGGCTCCTCCGCTTAATTATTTGGAGACCTCGATCCGCCAGTTCGGATCGGCCGACGCCCGCCTCGGCTTCGCCTTCGACCGCTTGCTCGTCTACGCGATTGGCGGCTTTGCCTATGCCGACATCCGCAGCCAATTACTCCTCCAGGGCCTTGCGCCCGGGGTTATCGACTTCTTCGCCGTCAACCGCTATGGCTGGAATGTCGGCGGCGGGCTCGAATATAATTTCTATGGAAATTGGACGGTGCGGGCCGAATACCGTTATTACGACTGGGGCACGCTGGGCTTCAACTCTGCGGGCTTCGGGTCGCTCGTCAATGGGCTCATTCCTTTCGCTACTCCCAACCACACTTCGAGAGAGACCATGCAGACCGGCCGAATCGGCCTGACCTATAAATTCGCCTGGCCGTCCACGCCGGTGGTCGCCAAGTACTGAGTAACGCTGTCAAGCGAAGGCCCGGCCCGGCGGCCCGGCCAAAAACAAATGGCAGCCATGAGCGCCGCCGCGGGTCCGTGGCGGCGTTTTCGCGCGCCTGCCGGCATGACACCTGGTCTCGCGGCTTGGCCGCTTCCGGCCTGGCGCCAGCTTGGTCCGGATCGGGGCGGCTTCGCTTCGCCAGCGGGGGGCGTTATGATGCGGAACTGGAGCTGATTGGAAGCGGCAAGAGGCAAGGCGATGAAACCCCGCGCGATACCCGGAAAACCCATCGAGGGCGCGACCGGCGATTTCGAGGTCGTGATCGGGATGGAGGTCCATGCCCAGCTCACCGCGAAGTCGAAACTCTTCTCCGGCGCCTCGGCCGAGTTCGGCAAGGAGCCGAACAGCAATGTTTCGCTCGTCGACGCCGCGATGCCCGGCATGCTTCCGGTCATTAACGCGGAGTGCGTGGCACAGGCGGTGCGCACTGGGCTCGGTCTCAAGGCCAAGATCAACCTGCGATCGGTTTTCGACCGCAAGAATTACTTCTATCCCGATCTGCCTCAAGGTTATCAGATCTCGCAATATAAGAGCCCGATCGTCGGCGAGGGCGCCGTCGCCGTCGATGTCTCGCCTTCGGAGCAGATCGAGATCGGGATCGAGCGGCTGCATCTCGAACAGGACGCCGGCAAATCGCTGCACGATCAGTCGGCGACGGACTCTTTCGTCGATCTTAACCGGTCGGGCATTGCCCTCATGGAGATCGTTTCGAAGCCGGACTTGCGCTCCGCCGGCGAAGCCAAGGCCTATCTGACGAAGCTGCGCACGATCCTGCGCTATCTCGGCACCTGCGACGGGAACATGGAACAGGGATCGCTGCGCGCGGACGTCAATGTCTCGGTGCGCCGCCCCGGCGAGCCGCTCGGCACGCGTTGCGAGATCAAGAACGTCAATTCGATCCGCTTTATCGGTCAGGCGATCGAGGCCGAGGCGCGCCGCCAGATCGGCATTATCGAGGATGGCGGCAAGATCGATCAGGAAACCCGCCTGTTCGATCCGGGGCGCGGCGAGACGCGCTCGATGCGCTCGAAGGAAGAAGCGCACGACTACCGCTATTTTCCCGATCCAGACCTTCTGCCGCTCGAATTCGACCAGGCTTATGTCGATGCTTTGGCGGACTATCTACCCGAGCTCCCCGATGCGAAGAAGGCTCGTTTCGTCAGGGATTACGGTTTGCCGCCCTATGACGCGGGCGTCCTCGTCGCCGACAAGGACACCGCGGACTATTATGAAGCCGCGATCAAGCACGGGGGCGGACCCCGCGATGCCAAGCTCGTCGCCAATTGGATTACCGGCGATGCCGCAGCCTTCGCCAATTCGCGCGGCGTTTCCGTCGCGCAGACCCACATCAAGCCCGGGCAGATCGCCGAAATCGTCGACCTCATTAGCGACGGCACGGTCTCGGGCAAGATCGCCAAGGATGTGCTGGCGATCATCATCGCCGAGAACCAGGATGGCGATCCGCGCGCCATAGTCGAGGCCCGTGGCATGACGCAAGTCACCGATCATGGCGCGATCGCGGCCTACGTCGATGCAATCGTCGCTGCGAATCCGGACAAGGCCGCGCAGGCACGGGCCAAGCCTTCGATGCTCGGCTGGTTTGTCGGTCAGGTCATGAAAGTCACTGGCGGCAAGGCCAATCCGCGAACCGTCAACGAGCTCCTAAAAGCGAAACTCGGGGTCTGAAAAGCGGTCGCGAATCAGCGTTTGATTCGGTTGATTCGCGCAAAGCGCGTCGATTGGAGCGATCGCAGCGCCATTGTGCGTCATATTTTTTCTCATCCAACGAATTTTTTTTTCGTCCGATCCGCGCCTTCAATTGGCGCCGCGCGATATGCTCGAAGACCGCTTGCCGCTGGTGAAATCGATCCTGCCACAGCGTTTGTGACGATCGAGATCGCGCCTTGCGAAAGCCTCGCGAAATATTAGGAAAGCAGTTGTGAGGGGCGTCCCTCCGCGCGTGCTCCTAGGCCTCGCAAAATAGAATAGAGCCTTTAAATATAATACGTTTTTGAATCAGGGAACGTACTCGACAAGAGCGTGTCACGCCCGCTGGAGGCGCTTGATCGCATCCTGTTGGCGTCCATGTTTCCCTCGCGGCCGGCGTTTCGCGCGCGACGATTGCGTCTAATCAAACAGGGGCTACTTCAGCGAAGTGAACGCGGCCGAAAGCAATTTTGGACGCGCGGGCGGCGCGTTATTCGCGTTGAATTGCGTTGCTCGCGAAGCAACGCCTCTTGCGCGTCTGATTAACAACGGTACGCTATGCAAGCCTCTAGTCGGCGTTTCGAATCAGTCGGCTAAAAACAGCAGAGGAATTTTGAACATGGTGAAGGCAACCACCAAAAAGCCAACAAGGAAAGCCGCGGCGAAGAAGAGTGTCGCGAAGAAGGCCACGGCAAGAAAGGGCGCCGTCAAAAAGACCGCGCGCAAGGCAATGGCCAAGAAAAGGCCGATGAAGAAGGCCGCGGCCAAGAAAGGATCCGTCAAGAAGTCAGCGGCGAAAAAGATCGTCCGGAAGGCGTCGGCAAGGAAGGTCAGCGCCAAGAAGGTGGTGCGCAAACCGGCCGCCCGCAAACCGCCGCCGCCGCCGCCGCCGAGCGCTCCGGAGACCGCGTGACGACTTCACAAGAGGAATGGAGACGGCCGGCCGCGGCTCTCGGGTACCTTGTTTGCGCGAGAGGATGTTTTCGTGTCGCCGGTTGTCCCCTCTTGCTGTCACAAGAGGTTACGTTCGGTCGGATGGGAGCGAACGGTTTCACCACATGGGTGGCCAAATGCTCGCGGCGCCCGCGGAGAAGATTGGCCCGCGGCATGTAGTCGAGACAAAACCCGCGTCGGCGCAAAAGGCACCGGGTGTCCGCGCCGCCACGGCGCTCCCGCCGGTTATTGTCCGCGGAAGCAATTGAAGGCTCATTTCGCCAGACAGACCAGGGCGAAATCGAACCAGGTTTTGTCCGCCGCTGCCCCCGTTTCCTTCATCTTTTGCCATTCCAGCCCGCACGCGTGCATCCGCGCGCGGGATGCGGGCGGCAAATTTCGCGGCTGCGCCGCGGGCTCTCGCTGGGGCCCTGCCGTCTCGATTGGCGCAGCGGAACTTGCCGGAGCCGAAAGAAAGTCAACTGTCGCGCGCTCCCCGGCCGGCCCCGGTGGGCGTGCCGGGGGCAGCGGCGCCATGAACCGTGCGCTTGGTTTTGCCTCCGCATCCAGCGCGAACGCGGGCCGGAGGGCGAGTTGAGCGGCGCCCAAAACAACCCACGCCAAGGCATGGATCAATGTTAGGTGTGCCCCCAAACGTTTTGCCGCGCTCTTGGCATTCCGTTCAAATCGACGGCGTCTTGGAGCGAGACGCGGTTTCATTCAAATCGCATCACTGTTAACACTTTATACCCGGATGCTGGCATGCCGCCTTCATCTTTCAGGCTAGCCTCGGGAGTTCAATCAAACGCCGGGGCCGAGCCGCCCGCGCCCTCGGAATTGCTTGAGCTTTTGTGAAACTATCCGATTAACGGAGGACCTTGGGAATACCCTTCGATGCCGGCTCGCATCTTCGTTGAAGACATCGGTCTCGGCCGCGCCGCCGGGGCCATCGGGATCCTTCAACCAGAGCTAAAGTGCCGCAATAAATGCCGCGCAACGGCCGGCGGTTTGTTGGCGGCCCGTTCTCGGGTTCGCGATTTGACGCGGGGCTGGCGGAGACGGAGGGATTCGAACCCTCGATAGGGCTTTACCACCCTATAACGGTTTAGCAAACCGCCGCCTTCAGCCTCTCGGCCACGTCTCCGTGCAGCGGGAAACGGCGCACCCTGGATGCGTTCCCATATGCTCGCCGAGGTATGCCCGAGCACCGGCGCGATGGCAAGTGCCCCCGTACGCGGCGGCGCCTCGTGGCGGCGCGGCCAGGGCGCTCTATCCGGCTTGTCACCCGAGTTCGCAACCGGGGGGCCGCTTGTGTGCGTTGCAGCAAAGCCACACCCCCGCCAATAAAATGCGACCGGCGAAACTTTGCTTTACTCGACCGGCGCCGCCGCTAAACTGCGGTCTGGCTAGGAGGGAGACTGAGCCCGAACCAAAACCGTGCGCCATTGGCGGCCGCGCGGAATTAATATATAATCGGGATGGTTCGGAGCGAGATGAGACGGAAAATGCGAATACAATGCCGTCGGACAACGGCCTGCCGGACCGGCGCCACCGGAAGCGGGACACGGGATAATTTCCGCCGTGGGGGGCTGGACGTGAAACTGTGCGAAGGACTGGTTCTGGCGGCGGCGTTCGCCGGAGTGGTTCCGGTGGCGGGCGCTCGCGCTGCCGATCTGCCGGCGCGCCAGGCGGCGCCGATTGAATATGTCCGCATTTGCGACGCCTACGGCGCGGGATTTTTCTA
>JBAUNU010000667.1:0-2011 GCA_049579405.1 Methylocella sp. | reverse complement strand
GGTCTATATCGTGCCGCGCGGCGATGGGCGGTTCATGATCGGCGCGACGACGATCGAAAACGAGGAGCCTGGCCGGATCACGGCGCGCGCGATGTTGGAATTGCTTGGCGCCGCCTATTGCGTGCATCCGGCTTTCGCCGAGGCGGAAATCGTCGAGACGGGAGCGGGCATCCGCCCGGCGTTTCCCGGCAATCTGCCAAAAATCCGCCGCGATGGACGCAAGCTTTATGTCAACGGGCTTTACCGGCATGGCTTTTTGCTGGCGCCCGCGCTCGCCCGCAGGGCCGTGCAAACCGTGCTCGAAGACGCCTATTTTCCGGAGGTCATGGATGCGCATCCACGTCAACGGCAAAGCGCTTGACGTCGCGGCGGCAACGCTCGGCGCGCTATTGCGCGAACTCGATTACGAGGACGGCGCCATCGCGACCGCGCTCAATCAGAATTTCGTGCGCAAGACCGATCGCGGGAAGACCCCTTTGAAAGAGGGCGACGCGGTCGAGATTCTCGTGCCGCGCCAGGGAGGCTGACATGGCCTCGGACCGTCTCAGCCTCTATGGCGCCGAGTTCTCCTCGCGGCTGCTGGCCGGAACCGCGCAATATCCCTCGCCCGCGGTTCTTTCCCGCGCCATCGCGGCGGCCAAGGCCGAAGTCGTGACGATATCGCTCAGGCGCGAGTCCGGGGGCAGCCGCGCTGGCGAACGCTTTTGGGCGCTGATCCGCGAACTTGGGGTCCGGGTTCTGCCCAATACCGCCGGCTGCCGGAGCGTGAAGGAAGCGGTGACGACCGCGCAAATGGCGCGCGAGGTTTTCGACACGCCGTGGATCAAGCTCGAAGTCATCGGCGAGGAGGACACACTGCAGCCCGATATCTTCGGTCTCGTCGAGGCGGCGTCGATTCTCACCCGCGAAGGGTTTCAAGTTTTTCCCTATACCACCGAGGATCTCGTCGCGGCGGAAAAGCTTCTTGCTGCTGGGTGCGAGGTCTTGATGCCTTGGGGGGCGCCGATCGGATCGGGGCGCGGTCTCAACAACCCCTATGCGCTGAAATCGCTGCGCGCGCATTTTCCCAGTGTGCCGCTGATCATCGATGCCGGGATCGGCGCGCCCTCGCACGCGGCGGCGGCGATGGAAATGGGTTTTGACGCGGTGCTCTCGAACACGGCGATCGCCAAGGCCGGCGATCCCGTAAAAATGGCCCGCGCCTTCGCGCTCGCGGTCGAGGCCGGGCGGATCGGGTATCGGGCCGATTTGATGCAGGCGCGGGACATGGCGGCACCTTCGACGCCGGTCATCGGACGCGCTTTCGGCGATCCCGCGCGTGCTTGATCCTTTCTATTTGATCGTCGACAGCGCGGCCTGGATCGCCCGGCTCTTGCCCTGCGGTGTGCGGCTCGTGCAATTGCGGATCAAGGATAAGCCGAACGCCACAATCCGCGCGGAAATCAAGGAGGCGAAGGCGCTTTGCTCGCGCCATGGGGCAAAACTAGTCGTCAACGATCATTGGCAACAAGCAATCGACGCCGGCTGCGATTTCATCCATCTTGGCCAGGGCGATCTCGATACGGCGGACCTTTGCGAGATTCGCCGCGCGGGGATAAAATTCGGCGTCTCGACGCACGACGAAGCCGAACTTTTCCGCGCGCTCGACGTAAGCCCGGATTACATCGCGCTGGGGCCGGTCTATCCGACGATCCTGAAAGCCATGGCCTTCGCGCCGCAGGGCTTGCCGCGCATAACGGAATGGAAGAAGAAAATCGGCAAGTTACCGCTCGTTGCGATCGGCGGGATCACGCTGGAGCGCGCCGCCGGAGTCCTTGAAGCCGGAGCGGACAGCGCGGCGGTTGTGACCGACATTTCCCGGAACGCCGATCCCGAGCAACGCGCGCGGGATTGGTTCAAGGCCACGCGCGGCTTGCGTCCCCGGCGGCAGCAACATCCTTGAATGGATTTTCCAAAATTGCTCAACCGCCCGAATTAACGGGTGCCAGCGGATGCGGCAACCCCTCAATAG
>JBAUNU010000666.1:0-2382 GCA_049579405.1 Methylocella sp. | reverse complement strand
GAGAAACCGCTGCCCGCCACCGGCGAAGGTATATGGCCGCGGTAGTGAGCCAACTGCCCTTCCGGCGTAGCACTGTTGGGCCAGATCAGGCCCCGCCTGCAAGATCGAGTCTCGGCCCTGGGGCTCTCCCATCATGGGATCAGAAGAATCCATCTTGGTAGCGTCTTGATCGCGGCGAGTAACGGCTCCATGATCTCGATGAGTCCGGGCATCCGTTCTATCGCTCTTGTTCACCTGCGCTTTTTAGGAACGCTTTCGTATGCCGGGTCTCAATGCAGACCACCGGCAAGCACGCCTCCGCCAAGCCGCTGAACAGCCATTGCGACAAGGGGCCGGCTTCCAGGGCAAGGCGCGCGAGCCCCCAGGCCGGGTCGTTGAGCACGGCCAACCAAATCCTCTGGATGGCTCGAAACCTTCAATTCGCGGCAAATCTCGCCAGCGTCATCCCTCATGCACACCGTGGTCTCTTTGACCGGGACGTCCAGTCCGGCATGATGGGTCATGGCTCGCTCTTCTCCATCTGATGCTTGTGGCTGCCCCAATGCAGACCACGTTTGATCGTCAACCTGGCGGCGCCCGCCAGATAAAAGCTCATGCCTCGTCAGTGAAATACGATCGAAAGAGCTACATTGGCCGCGAGCGCGGAAATTAGCACGATCCCTAAGAGCGCCCAACCGCGATAGAGACTCCGCGCTACGAAATATTCCTCTTGCGTGAGGCCGATTTTGTTCGGAAGGGCAAAGATCGGAAGGGCAAAGAGATGCGCTTCGGACGGGACGAGCGCAAGGGCTGTCAGTATGATGGCTAGCCCCGCGATTACACGTGTCCTCACGGCAACGCTCCTTGTCAAGCCGCCTGCACGATGCGCAAATTAATGCCACAGCATCAAGAGGGCGATCGCGGCGATCAGCCAGAGCGCGATGTGGCCCCAGCGCGCGCCGCGCGCTTCGGCCTCGCCGATTTTCCTGATCGCTCCTTCGGATAACTCGAAACCGTTTTCGGCCATGCCTTCGAGCTGATTGACGATATTTTCGCCGCGCAAAAGCACCAAGGGCAGATTGGCGGCGAACCGCGCAAGCGTCGAGGCGGCGCGGCCGGCGTCCTGCAATTTGCCCGCGGGCCCGAGGTTCTGCTCGATCCAGGCGCCGACCACCGGTTCGGAGGTTGTCCACACGTTGAGTTTCGGATCGAGCGTGCGTGCCACGCCTTCGACGACAACCATGGTCTTTTGCAAAAGAACGAGTTCGACTCGTGTCTTCATGTCGAAAAGGCCGGTGATCTCGAACAGAAGCGTCAGCAGTTTCGCCATGGAAATCTGATCGGCGGTGCGGGAATGGATCGGCTCGCCGATCGCCCGGATGGCCTGCGCGAAATCCTCGACCCTATGCATGCGCGGGACATAGCCAGCCTCGAAATGGACCTCCGCCACGCGGCGGTAATCACGCTTGATGAAGCCATAGAGGATTTCTGCGAGAAAGCGCCGCTCTTTGAAACCGAGGCGCCCCATGATGCCGAAGTCCACCATTGTGAGGCGCCCCTGCGCGTCGACAAACAAATTTCCCTGATGCATGTCGGCGTGGAAAAATCCGTCCCGCATCGCTGTGCGCAAGAAGGATTGAACGACGTTGCGGCCGAGGGCCCGCAAGTCATAACCCTTTGAGGCGAGCGCCTTGATGTCGGATAACGGTGTCCCATCGATCCATTCGAGTGTCAGCACCTCTTTCGTGGTCCGGTCCCAGTCGATTCGCGGAATCCGGAAATCCGTGTCTTGCGCCGTATTCTCGGCGAATTCGGAAGCCGCGGCGGCTTCGAGCCGGAAATCCATTTCCATCTTGACGGTGCGGGCGAGCGTATCGACGACCTCGACCGGCTTCAGGCGGCGGGCGTCAAACCAGCGTTCGGCCAGGCGCGCCGCGAAATACATGTCGCCGAGGTCGCGTTTGAAAAGCCGCTCGACTCCGGGACGCAGCACCTTGACGGCGACTTCGCGTTGGTCATCGCCGCCGTTCACACGCCCCCGGTGAACCTGGGCAATCGAGGCGGCGGCGACCGGCTCTCCCAAGCTTACAAAAATGCGGCCCAGCGGCTCACCAAAGGCGGCCTCGATGCTCGCGATCGCGACCGCGCGCGGAAATGGCGCCATCCGGTCCTGCAAAAGCTCGAGCTGCTGGACGGCGGCCACGCCGACGACGTCCGGCCGAGTCGCAAGGAATTGGCCGAGCTTGACATAGGATGGCCCGAGCCGACTGATCGCGGCGGGGAGATTGGCAAGGCCGCTTGCCTTATTCCCGGCGGCTTGGCGGGCGGCGGGTCCGATGCTTCGCGGGCCAAGGAGTTTCGCCAAGGCGAGCGGCAGCCGCGCGGCTGGCGGCAGAATCGAAG
>JBAUNU010000665.1:0-2879 GCA_049579405.1 Methylocella sp. | reverse complement strand
GCGGGCGGCGCGCCGGCGGGGCTTTCGCCATTCATGCGAAGCGCGGCGATCTCGTTTCCACCGTGGGGCGCGCGCGGGGGCCGGAAAGCCCCCGGCCGGACCGCATCGGCTTCGTCCTCGTCTTCATGTTTGCCAAACAGCCAGGCGAACAATCCTCCCGATGGCGCCGCCTGCGGCACATCGGACATCACGCCCCCGCGCGAGGCGATTTCGGCGCGAGCCTCCTCGTAGCGGGGGAGCGCGCGCCCGTCCGCGGCGAGATGAACCGTCTTGCCATCCGGGAAAAGCCGCGCAAGCTGATCATAGCTCATGCGCGGCCAAGCCCGCACGCTGCCGACGTCAAGATGGACGAAATTCGAACTCGGATACCAGCCGACGCCGCCGCGTTGCAGACGCATGCCGATTTCGCGAATTTTTTCCATCGGCATGCCGGGCATGGTCGTATCCATCGCCTTGCCCAGTATATGTTGCGAGTGTTCGGCGACGCCGTGCGAGCGGCGGCGCAGCATCGCGTTGGTTGCCGGCGAGCGGTACGCCGAAACGATCACAATCGGCTGGGTTGCTCCGGCGGTCCGGTAGGCCTCCCAGATCACGTCGAACAGGCGCGGATCCATCCGGGTGCGATCGTTATTGCGCCAATCGCGCAGGAACCAATTGAGCTTTTCGAGAACCGCCGGATCATAGGAGCCGTTGACGCGGAAGGTCGCCTGAATCGATTCGCCAGTATGGGAATGATAGAGGTCCAACGTCCGGGTGTCGCCGTTGGCGGCCGCCGTCTCGGTCGAGGAAGGAACGACGATGCTCGACAGGAGCGCCGCCACTCCGGTTGCGGCAACGAGACAGGCATATCTGATGGGAGCCGAGCGGCGGTGCGATTTTCGCAAGTGAAATCTCGCGGTTCTGGCTGGACGGAACTGGCATTGGCATGTGAGACGCCGCACATCGATGTTGAAGCGAACTCACCGATATTGAAGCGAACTCATATATGATTGCAGTGATTGCAGCCGTGATTTTAGCGAACTCTTGACGCTGCCGGTTAACGTCCCGTAACGCGCTCTTAACTTCCCCTCATTCACGATTCGCCAACCCTGACGACAGCAATCATTCACCAAATAAGGTGGCAAATATGACGAGCCTGTGGCGGAACTGGCGCGGAGATTTCGCGGTTCGAATTCCGCTCGCATCTTCCCTGCGTTTTTATTTTGTGGCGGGCCTTCTCAAGAATCGATGCCGCGGCCTCCGGAGGCAATGGCGCGCCCGCCGGCGCGCGTTCGGAACAGTCTATCACCCCCGCTGGTCTCGCTTCCATTCTTATTTCATTGAGGTTTAATGAGGGGCACGCTGGCCGGCGATTGCGCGGCCAGGCAGTCCATTGGCAGGCAACCCCTTGGAGAGCGTGGAGTGGCCGCTTACGATATCGATCTTTTCGTGATCGGCGCGGGATCTGGCGGCGTGCGCGCCGCCAGGGTCGCGGCGGCCCATGGCGCCAAGGTCATGATCGCGGAGGAATTCCGCATCGGCGGAACTTGCGTGATCCGCGGCTGCGTGCCGAAAAAGCTCATGGTCTATGCCAGCCGGTACAAGGACCATTTTGAGGACGCGGCGGGGTTTGGCTGGGCTCTTGCCGCGCCTTCCTTCGACTGGCCAAGACTTGTCGCCGCAAAGGAAAAGGAAATCTCTCGGCTTTCCGCGATCTATCGCGACAATCTCGACAAAGCAGGCGTCGCCGTCGAAGCCGGCCGCGCGGAAATCGAGGATGCTCATCGCGTGCGTCTTCTCGCCGGCGGACGCAAGGTGAGCGCGAGAGTTATCCTTATCGCCACCGGGGCGGCGCCGGTTCTCGAACCTGACGTTCCGGGGCGCGAACATGCGATCACCTCGAACGAAGTGTTCGATCTCGCGGAATTGCCAAAGCGCATGCTGATCGTCGGAGGCGGCTATATCGCGGTGGAGTTCGCCTCGATTTTCGCGCGGCTGGGCACCGAAGTGTCCCTCGCCGCGCGGGGTGAAAATCTCTTGCGCGGTTTTGACGAGGATATGCGCATCGGAGTGCGCGATGGGCTTGTGCAGGCCGGCGTCAAACTCAACTTCGGCATGCAGCCCACACTCATCGCGAAAACGCCAGCGGGGTACCGCGTGAATTTGACGAAGGGTGGGCGGCTCGACGTGGATCAAGTGATGATCGCGACCGGCAGGCGCCCAAACACATCAGGCCTTCATTTGGAGAAGGCGGGCGTCGAACGCGACAGCCTGGGTGCGGTGAAGGTCGATGCCTTTTCGAAAACGAATGTCGAGTCGATCTACGCTGTCGGCGATGTCACCAACCGGGTCGCCCTGACGCCTGTTGCCATCCACGAGGGGCACGCGTTCGCCGAGACGGTTTTCGGCGGCCGGCCGGAGGCCGTCATGCACAGCGATATACCGACCGCCGTCTTCTCGACGCCGGAGCTTGGCTGCGTCGGCCTGACCGAGACGGACGCGCGGGCGAAATTCGATTGCGTCGACATTTACCTTGCAAGCTTCCGCTCCTTGAAGGCTGCACTCTCCGGGCGGCGGGAGAAAATCCTGATGAAGATCGTCGCCGATGGCGCGACAGACCGTGTCCTCGGCGTCCATATTCTCGGCGAGGATGCCAGCGAGATGGCACAACTTTTGGGAATTGCCGTGAAAATGGGCGCCAAAAAGGCCGATTTCGACGCGACCATGGCGCTGCATCCGACCTCGGCGGAAGAACTCGTCACCATGCGCACGCGCACCGCGCGGTTCGCGCGGGATATTCCCGGCCCGGAAGGCCCAGACTGCGGCCCGCTCGACGGAAATCGAGGTTGACATCTAAGCTCGATGGACGAATCTAGTGTCAGATCCAATAACCGATAAGC
>JBAUNU010000664.1:0-2607 GCA_049579405.1 Methylocella sp. | reverse complement strand
TCGCCCATGAAGCCGCGGAAGCGCTTGCGCCCGCTAACCCCGGTCGCCATCTCGATCCGTGCTTCCCGCGCAAAAGCGCGACGGAAATCCGAGACGCGGACGAGCGGACGATCGATCCCAGGCGAGGAAATTTCGAGGCGATAGGCACGTTTTACCGGCTCCTCGACGTCGAGAACGGGCGAGAGGGCCGCGCTTACGATTTCGCAATCGTTGAGGGTCATCGACCCGTCGGGACGTTCCGCCATGATCTGCACCGTCATTCCCGCTTGCGCCGAAAGCTTGACCCGGACCAGCCGGTATCCGAGACCGGTCAAAACCGGCTGCGCAACATGCGCCACGCGCGCGGCAACCCCGGTTTCCTCGATCAAGCGAGGTTCATCGAGGACGCCTTGCGCCTCCCGCTCCATGCCATTGCTGCCGCGATCCAAACTTTGCCGGTCCATCGCCGGTTCGCTCCGGCATCAAGCTATCCACGCTTCCACCTCGAAGGAGCCGAAAGCCAATAAAAAAGAGCGGGTCCCGAGGAGCCCACTCTCCATAGAGCGATCGCTTCGATTAAACAACCGTCATGAGACGCATGAACGGAAATCTATATAAGGCAATGGGCTTGCTGTGCAAGGTCCCGGCGCGGCTTCCTTGCGGTTCAGGCTCGACCACATCTTTTTGGTCAAAGGCCGATGCAGGCCTCTCCATTAAATGGGAGCACCAATAGCATCGGCGTCAAGCGGTCCCGCTATGCGCGTGTCCATTTCAAAGTGATCGTCGCATGTGGCGAAGCCTGTCCACTTACCAGTCCATCCCACGTCCTATTGAAACCGAAATCGACAGCGCCAGATTCTCCAAGTGATATTCTACCGACCGACCGATAAAACGCGGGTTCAATTGCTCGCAGCTCAGCTTCTCAGAAGTTTCCTTGCCGCTAGGAACGCCCTTCCGGTTGCCAACGCACCGCCGAAACGCTCCTTCTCGGTCTTCACCAGATGAGCTTTCAATTGGTCGACAGTATAATGCTTTTCGAGAAGGTGAATACTACATGGGATGTATGAATCATATTCGTCAGCAGGAAGCAGAGGACCAAAGCCTATCGGATCCCAATCCTCGAATAAGATGTTGCGGATATTTTGTATCTGGTCATCGTGGCTCATTTTCGTCACCCGCTCAAGGGCTGCCGCCAGTACTCAAGCACCATGTTGTACAGAGTCTAGAATTCGCTTTGCAACGAACGATGTCCGCTTTACTGGGGTAGACTTCCAACGTTCTTCAATGTCTTTGAGATAACGTTCCAATTGTTCCACAGTGCAATGGTTTCCTACAAGACCAACAATACCAGGGATGAGGTCATCATATTCGTCGGAGAGATGCGGATTGTCCCCGACGATAAGGGGGCCCCAATCTTTCAACAATATGGTACGGATGCTTTGGGTGGGATCTTCGGGGATCATTTGCGTTGTGCGTTCAACGATGCTGCCGGAATTCAACCGCGATTTTGTATTGTCTTGAAAATCTTCCTGGCCGCCTGCGAAGCCGCTGCATCCGGAGTTAGTTCCCATTTTTCTTCGATGTCGAGCAGGTACCGCTCTAATTGGTTTGCCGTGCAATGATTGTCAAGCAGACGAAGAATACCGGGGATGTAGGCGTCATATTCATCGGCAAGATTCTGATTGTCGCCGACGCCCAGCGGGTCCCAATCTTTGAGGAAAATCGATCGGATGTTTTGAACTCTGTCGTCGTCACTCATATATTGTCCCCATTATTCATGTACATACTCTAACAAAGCTTTAATTTTCGTATCGAAGTCTCCAGCAGAATAGGTCGTTATGACTCGTCCGCGCGGGTTAAGGACAACCGCCGCCTTGTCCGTAAGATAATATACTCTCCCTCTCGACTGCTGGAGGACGATCAAGTGATGACCCACGGTGTCTTGTAGGTCATCCAATGATACTCCGCGTTCGGCCATCCTTTCGATGGCGTGGGTATCAATTTCCTGAATATCGAGGTCCGGCTTGTCGATTCCCATTCCCAACTTGCCCGATAAAGTCGGATGGTTTTGGGGTTGAGATTCCCTGCTCCGCCGCTGGCGGACGAACAGTCTCGGCCTCTGGCTTCACAACCTCGGGCTCGCGTGGTTTTTCTTCCGGAGCAGGCTCTTTGCGCCGTTCTCCAAACAATTCGAGGTTCGATCCAATCGAATCGGCCGCGCCTTCCATGCCCTCTGTGGCGGAAAGCCACCGGGGTGATATGGGCGTCGTCGCTTGTCGATTCGCCGCTTTCCTGCCCATTCCCGGCGCCGCCACTTGTCCATTCGCCGCTTTCCCGGCCACTTCCGGCAGGGACGCGCGGCTGATCGGGATTGTATTTCAGGAGCGCGAGTGGCGCGGGATCAAAACCTTGCGCCTTCATCAGCGCCCGAGGCGTGACCCCGGCTTCGATGAGTTCGTCCGCTACGAACAGCCGCAACGCCTGCACTTCGCCGCAGGGCGGCAGACCTGTGTGAGCGAGATGGATATGGGCGAGCGCATTCTCCCCGTCGTTCAATAGCTCCGCCGCGCGCGGCGCAGCTTGGCCAGAAGCCGCACATCCACCGGCCGCTCATAAGCCGTCGCGAGC
>JBAUNU010000663.1:0-1622 GCA_049579405.1 Methylocella sp. | reverse complement strand
CAAGATCGCATCCAGCGCTGGGGCTGGGCCATCGGCGAGGCGGGGCGCCGGCCGATCGACCTTGACGAATTGCTTCGCCTGCAACGCATCGTGATCGGCGACGCGCGCTATGTGCGTTTGGGCCTGCGTCATGAGGGGGGCTTCGTCGGCGAGCATGACCGCGAAACCGGTTTGCCGCTGCCGGAACATATCAGCGCCCGGCATGAAGACCTGCAGTCCCTGATAGAGGGAGTGGTTGCTTTCGACCGGACCGCCGCACGCCACCTCGATCCTGTCCTCGCGGCAGCCGCGCTCGCCTTCGGCTTCGTTTACGTTCACCCCTTCGAGGATGGCAACGGACGGCTCCACCGATACCTCATCCACCACGTCCTGGCCGAGCGTGGCTTCAATCCGTCCGGCATGGTGTTCCCGGTTTCAGCAGCCATCCTCGACCGGATCAATGATTACCGCAAAATCCTGGAGAGCTACTCGGCGCGCCTGCTGCCCCTGATCGAGTGGGAGCCGACCGACAAAGGGAATGTCCGCGTCCTGAATGACACGGGCGACTACTACCGCTTCTTCGACGCGACACCGCATGCGGAGTTTCTTTATGAGTGCGTCGAGCGGACGATCGAAGTGGACCTTCCCGCCGAGACCAGTTTTCTAAAGGGCTATGACAGCTTCAGACAGCAGGTTGAGGACATCATCGATATGCCCGACACCACGGCCGATCTCCTGTTTCGCTTTCTCCGCCAGAACGACGGCACGCTCTCCCGGCGTGCACGGGAACGGGAATTCGCCGAATTGACCGACGACGAAGTCGCCCGCATTGAGGCGACCTATGCGAAGGCGTTCTCCGGCTGATGGCAGACAGAGGCACTTTGAAATCGCAGCGGAAACTCGGCAATCCGTATGCGATAACAAACGTTCGCGCGCGTTATGTTTCATCTTTCCCGTCCCGGTTCGTTGTGGCCTGCAATCGGGCCGCCCTGTTCGTACCGGGCCTTTTCTTCAGAGATCCGTTTCTCCCTCGCAGCTTCGTTCTTCTGGTGAGCGGCGGTCTGGGACCGGCTCTTGCCGTGCCGAATGCAGGCTTCCGTCTTGTTGGGTGCGCGAGATGCACGGCGAAGCGGGCCAGTTTGCCGTGCCGGGCCAGGACGTCCCGGAGTTCCTCAAGACAATCCAGGTCGCTGTCGTCGAGCGCTGGTGTCTGGTGCAGTTCAGGCAGCTTTGCCCATTGCATTGGTCGGATCGAGAGGAGCATGTCATGTCTCCGGTGGCGGTTACGCTCTTGCAGGCAATTACAAAGCAGGCGCGGATCCCGCGTGACTACGGCAGGGACAGGCGCCTTGCAATCGCAGGGGAAACTCGGCGGCCTCTGGTGGGGGGGAATGGCTGTAGCGGGCCTCCGCTACCACTTTCCCCAAATTCTTTGGATCTCTTAGGCATGTATCATGAGCTCTTTAATAAGCGCTCACTGGCGCTCTTCAGAATGTGAACGATGCGGATACGAAGCTGGACGCTTCTATCAAACGGCTCTGTTTGGTTTGATTTGGACGTTTGATCGGTTTCGGCGTGGGCTTTGTCTTCAGGCAAGGCGCCTGGGCGACGTTGTTTGCCGGGAGCGGCGGCGTTGAGGGCGC
>JBAUNU010000662.1:0-3195 GCA_049579405.1 Methylocella sp. | reverse complement strand
GCTCGCGCCGCCGTGATCGCGGTCTCGGCGTCCCGCGGCGTGCAATTGGCGACGCTGGCGATGACCGAACCATTGGCCGGATCGGTCACGTCGAAACGTTGGCTATCCGAGGCCTCGACCCATTTGCCGCCGATATAAGCTTGATCACGAAAAAGTTTCGAATCGCAAGGGCTCATGGGTCACCTACTAAACTAATGTGCCGTGCGAAGGACGATATTCAAGACGCATTTTTCTGTTTGCCCGCTTGATCGAGAAGCTTATGCCCGAGCCTTGCCTTCCCGCTTCCTGCGCCCTATAAGCACCTCCATTCCACACGCGGAACGCGCGGCCCTGCTGAAAGGGCCGCTCCCGGTGGCCTCCGCCTCTTTGGAACTCAAAGGGAGAGGTCCATGACGATCCGCGGCGGCCTTAACCGGAGGACAAATCGACCATGGCCTTGCCTGAATTCACGATGCGCGGTCTCCTCGAAACCGGGGCGCATTTCGGGCATCAAACGCACCGCTGGAACCCCAAAATGGCGCCGTTCATTTTCGGGACCCGCAACAACATCCATATCATCGATCTTGCCCAGACGGTGCCGTTGCTGCATCAGGCCTTGAAGGCGATCTCCGACACCGTCGCGAGGGGCGGCCGCGTGCTTTTCGTCGGCACCAAGCGGCAAGCCCAGGACGCTATCACCGATGCCGCGAAAAAATCGGCGCAATATTACATCAATTCGCGCTGGCTTGGCGGCATGTTGACGAATTGGAAGACGATTTCAGCCTCGATCCAGCGTCTGCGCAAGGTGGACGACCTGCTCGGTGGCGGCGGCGCCGGGCTGACCAAGAAAGAGCGCCTGATGATATCGCGCGAACGCGACAAGCTCGAAAAGGCGCTCGGCGGCATCAAGGACATGGGCGGTATTCCGGATCTGATCTTCGTGATCGATACCAACAAGGAGCAATTGGCGATCAAGGAGGCACAGCGGCTGCATATTCCGGTGGCGGCGGTCCTCGATACCAACAGCGATCCGGACGGGATCACCTATCCGGTTCCAGGCAACGACGATGCAGGCCGGGCGATCGCCCTCTACTGCGATCTTGCCGCCCGCGCGGCTCTCGACGGTATTTCGCGTGCGCAAGGTTCGGCCGGCATCGATTTGGGCGAAATAGAGAGCCCGGCCGCCGAGGAGCCGCCCGCCGGCGATGACGTGGTGGGCGACGGTCATGATTCGCCTGGCGAGGCTTTCGAGCTTCTCACCGCGCCGCGCGGCGCCCCCGACGATCTCGCCAAATTGCCGGGCATCGGGCCGCAAATCGTCAAGAAGCTGAACGATGCCGGCATTT
Source organism: Methylocella sp. (assembly GCA_049579405.1). Classification (GTDB taxonomy): domain Bacteria; phylum Pseudomonadota; class Alphaproteobacteria; order Rhizobiales; family Beijerinckiaceae; genus Methylocapsa. The sequence continues at coordinate 1,870 of JBAUNU010000662.1, read as the reverse complement.
ATCATTATTGGCAGATCGCCGCCTTGACGCCGGAAAGCGCCGCCAAGATCGATCATGATCTCAAGCTTGCCGGCCGCATCGAACGCGACGGGTGGGTCGATCTCGCGCGTGGTCTCGTCGCTGGCTGAAGCGCCGGCTCTTGAGGTAGCCGAATGACTGCGTGATTCGCGGGCTTTCCGGATCCCCGCCGGTGAGCCGGCCGCCCTAAAGTACCTGCCGGAAGATGAGGGAAGACCGATATGGCGAACGTCACCGCGGCGATGGTTAAGGATCTTCGCGAGAAGACCGGCGCCGGCATGATGGATTGCAAGAATGCGCTCGGCGAGACCGGGGGCGAAATCGAAGCGGCGATCGACTGGCTGCGCAAGAAGGGGCTTTCCAAGGCGGCCAAGAAATCCGGCCGGGTCGCCGCCGAGGGACTCGTAGCCGTTTTTGTCCATCGCGTCGACGGGGTGGTTGTCGAGCTCAATTCCGAGACGGATTTCGTTGCCCGAAACGCGGAGTTTCAGGCGCTGGCCAGGAACATTGCGCGCCTTGCCGTCGAAACCGGCGCGAACGATGTCGAGGCTTTGAAAGCCGTTGCATATCCTAGCGGCGGGACCCTCGGCGACGCGATCGTCAACGCCGTCTCGACGATCGGCGAAAACATAACGTTGCGGCGTGCCGCCGCCGTGCATGCCGGCCAAGGGCTCATTGGCCAATACGTCCACAATGCGGTATCCGAAGGCCTTGGAAAGATAGGCGTTCTCGTCGCCCTGGAGTCGAAGGGCGATCCGCAAGCGCTGGCGCCGCTCGGACGCCTGATCGCTCTTCATGTAGCGGCGGCGAATCCGCTCGCCCTGGATTCAGCGGGCCTCGATCCGGCCGCCGTCGCGCGTGAAAGAGCTGTGCTGGCCGGCAAGAACGCGGGCAAGCCCGCGCATGTGCTCGAAAGAATCGTCGAGTCGGGGTTGAAGACATACTTCAAGGAAGTTTGTCTTCTCGATCAGCCCTCGATCCATGCCGAACATGCGGGCAAGACGATCGGCCAGGCCGTTAAGGAGGCGGAAAAAATTGCCGGGACGTCAATCAGCTTGAAAAGTTTCGTGCGCTATGCCCTCGGCGAAGGAATCGAGAAGCCGGACCCGGATTTCGCCGCGGAAGTCGCCGCCGCCAGAGGCCAAGCCTGAGCGGCTAACCCCGTGGCTCAATCGCGGCCCGCTAGAAACGGGGCAGCCTGTTACGCGGGGTTTTTGCCGGCGGGCTGAAAGGCCGGGCACTTTCGCCGATGCGCTTGCCTATTGTTTATATTTGACTTGCAGTGGATTTCGCGGGAGGCTCGAAAAGCTATGTTGCCGTATCGGCTCCGGGCGCCTCGCGATGAAGACTTCGAAGGAGATAACCAATGTTGGTTCGCCGTTCCTTATTGCTCGGGTTCTCCATGGCTTCGGCCGTGTTCAGCTTAATGCTGTCGAGCGACATTTGGGCGCAAGATGTACGCCACCAATGCAGCGAAAAATACCTGGCCGCCAAGGCCGCGGACACCTTGCAAGGCGAAACCTGGCCGCAATTTTACAGCAAGTGCGCGGCGGAAGCCAAGGCGAACCCGGCCGCCGCTGCGGCACCCGCGGCGGCTCTCGACGTCCGCCACATTTGCAGTGAAAAATACCAAGCCGCCAAGGCCGCGGACACCTTGCAAGGCGAAACCTGGCCACAATTTTACAGCAGGTGCACGGCTGAGGCCAAGGCGAACCCCGCCAGCGCTGCGCCACCCGCGGCGGCTCTCGACGTCCGCCACATTTGCAGCGAAAAGTACCAGGCCGCCAAGGCCGCAGACACCTTGAAAGGCGAAACCTGGCCGCAATTCTATAGCCGTTGCACGGAAGAGGCC
>JBAUNU010000661.1:0-1863 GCA_049579405.1 Methylocella sp. | reverse complement strand
TGGAGCACACTGGCCGCTACCGCAGCGTCGATCTTTCCCGCTTCACCGCACGCATTGCGGCGACCGAACCGCGTTACAATTGCAACGGATGTTGGCGCGACGTGGCGCGCGACGCCGGTGCCGAGCTGGCGGTCCTCGCGGTTGTGCATAAGGTCTCGACGTTAATCTCCTCCGTCGATCTTTATGTCGCCGATCTCGCGACCGGCAAATATATTGCGCATGTCGATGCTCAGTTCCGCGGCGACGACGACAGGGCTTATGTCCGGGCTTTCGAGTTTCTCGTCAATGAGCGCCTGAACCGGAATGACCGTTCCCCGCCAGGATGAGAAGAGCGTTGCCGGCCCCGCTCAAACCTCGAAACCCTCGAAAATAATCTGATCCGCCCAAAGTCTTCCACGTACGAGATCTTCCCGCGAGCGCACCGTCCAGGTCATGACCGGCATCCCAATTCCTTTCCGGCAGAGCATCGGCACGGCATGCGGCAAATCGGCAAGATTCCAAGATAGGAAATCCGGCTGCGCGAGCGGAAGGTCCCTGAGATCCGCGAAGCTTGCGCGCCTATCTTGCGGGAGACCGGCCCATTCCTGGTCTTTATCGTAGCACGCTTGCGCGACAAGGCCCAGCGGGCACGCGGCGCCCGCGCCACGCAGATGGACGAGGACCGCCGGATCGAAGCTTTTGAGGCAAGCGGGCCCCGCATAGGCGGCCACCGCGGCCATTGCCCGATCGGCAAGGCCCATGTCGCCGTCGTAACGGCTTTTGATCTCGACGATGACCGGAGTGCGGCCGCCGATGCGAGCGAGAAAATCCGGCAGCGAAACGATCCTTTGATCGCATTCCTTATAGGTCAGCTGGCCGAGCTCATGGGCGCGGAACGCATCGACGCGGCCCTCCGCCCGCATCAAGCGGTCGAGGGTAAAATCGTGGAACACCACGGCTTCGCCATCTTTTGTGCGCTGAATATCGCACTCGATCGCGTAGTTCTTGGCGAGTGCCGCGGCGGCGGCGGCCGGAGTATTTTCGACAAATCCGAACGGTTTGGAATGAAGGCTCCGATGCGCGATCGGCCGCGCCGTCAGCCAGTCCGGCGCATTTATTGTCCACCCCATCAAGTGCCCGCGATTTCAAACAGGGCCTCGATCTCGACGGCGCTATCCAGGGGCAATTCGGCGACCCCGACCGTCGATCTGGCGTGGCGGCCCTTGTCGCCCAAGACCTCCACCATGAAATCCGAGGCGCCATTCATCACTTCCGCCAAATTGGCGAAACCCGGCGCCGCGTTGATGAAACCGCCAAGCCTTACGCAACGCGAAATCCTGTCGAGATCGCCCAGGGCCGCCTTGGCTTGCGCGAGGATATTTATCGCGCACAAGCGCGCCGCCGCTTGTCCCGCTATGCTTGAAACCGCCACTCCGAGTTTGCCGGTATGCGCGGGGTCGAGCTTGCCGTTTGGACCAACGGGAAGCTGGCCGGAAACGGCGAGAAGCGAGCCGGAAACGACAAAAGGAAGATAATTGGCGACAGGCGCCGCCGGAGTCGGCAGCGATATCCCCAGCGCCGCCAATCTGCCTTCGGCCGCCATGGAAATTCCCGGTTCTTGGGAGATATCCAAAAGCGCAAAACCGGTTGATTGTAAAGCGTTAACCTGCGAACCGCCCAGGCCGGGTTGCCAGCGGTGCTCAATGGTACTAATCCTTAGCGCGACAAGGACAGCCCGCTAGGGGTTGGATCAGACCTTGATGCCTGGAAAGGCCGGATGACGGCGATAAAAAAAACCTGGTCCAAAAAGGATGCGCGGCTTGCCTTTGGCATAAGCCGCGGATAGAGAGCGGCATGCTCTCAACGCGAAGCACGCGCTCTGAA
>JBAUNU010000660.1:0-4156 GCA_049579405.1 Methylocella sp. | reverse complement strand
AAGCCGTCCGGGGCACCCGAGCCCCTGCCCTGGCCGGAAGCCTTGCCCCCGGTCTACGCCCTCGCGATCGCCACCCAGGACCGCAAGGACGACGTCAAGCTCTCGGGCGCGTTGCAAAAGCTCGTTTCGGAAGACCCGGCCCTCAGCGTCGAGCACGCCGCGGAAACCGCCGAGACGATCTTGAAGGGGCAGGGCGAAATTCATCTCAACGCAGCACTCGAACGCCTCGCCACGACCTACAATCTCCAGATTGCCACGGCGCCGCCGAAAATTGCGTTCAAGGAAACGATCAAGCGCCGGGTGCAGCAGCATTCAAGGCTCAAACGCCAAACCGGCGGTCATGGCCAATTCGCCGACGTAAAGCTGGAGATCGAGCCGCGCGGCCGTGGCGAGGGCTTTCTGTTCACCGATAAAGTTGTGGGGGGCGCGGTGCCGAGGCAATATATTCCGGCGGTCCGCGAAGCGGCCGAGGAGGCCATGCAAAAGGGACCATTCGGCTATCCCGTCGTCGATGTCGGAGTGACCCTGGTCGATGGCACCTTCCACGCCGTGGATAGCTCCGACATGGCTTTTCGAACCGCGACCCGCTTGGGGATCGGCGAAGGTCTCGCCAAGGCGGAGCCGGTTTTGCTCGAGCCGATTGAACACGTCACGGCGAGCGTGCCGAACATTTTCACCGCCGCGGCCCAGCGCTTGCTGACCGGACGCCGGGGGCAAATTCTGGGCTATGCCGAGCGGCCCGGCTGGCCTGGCTGGGACGACGTCGAGGCGCTTGTGCCGGCAGCGGCGTTGCATGACTTTATCATCGAACTCCGGTCCGACACCATGGGGCTTGGCCACTATCGCCGGCGTTTTGATCATCTCGCGGAAGCACGCGGCATGACGCCCTAGCCGATGCTAAATGCTGGTCCGAGACAGACAACGGCATCTCAGTTCAATTCACATAAAGACGTATTAAATTGAGGGTAGCGAACGCGGTGAGTTCCAAGTTCGCAACCCCCGTTCGCATTGAGGTAGTCAATTTTTTGCTGTTCGATCTGCTGCCGGATTCGTAGATTTTCCTTCTCCGAAAGGAGTTTGTTTTGCTGAGCCGGATTACAAGTAATATTGACGTTACCCCGAACACCATTGACGTTTGGGCTGCAATCTCCATTCGAATTTTGCTGAGCCGTCGCACTCTCGCAGGCAAATAGCATGCCTAATACGCTAAGCACCGCTGATGCTTTACTTATTGATCGAAATATCAACGTTACCTCCCATATTCGAAATATTCGGACTGCCATTTCCGTAACTCACTTGTGCGCTGGGTTCTTCACCCCGCAGCGCTTGAGGAGGAATTTGATGTTTTTGGGAACCCGCGTTGACCGTCGAATTCACGACGTTCCCGCCAATAACAACACCCCCGGAAGTCGCGGTGACGCGGTTGTGGTCTTCTGCGTCGCTCTTCGGGGGTAAAAAATAAACAAACACGGCCCAAATAGCGCCGATGATTGCGGCCACGCCGCCGCCCCACCACGCGATAAGCTCTCGGTTTTTCTTCGACCAAAATCCAAACATTAGCGACTGCTCCGCTTGGCCAATATGGTTGCAATCATATCCTAAACCTCACCGCCCCGAATATGGCTCGCCGCGAAAGAGGCACAGGACGCCGCAAATATGGAACTTGCGAGGGCGCAATACGGTAGCTCGGTCTACCCAGAGGAAAAAAGCGGGCTTTCACCTTAAATCGCAAACGTCCCCGCGTCGCGCGCTTTTTTTTGATTTTCGTACACATGACGCTCAGATCACTAACAAGTCCAGACCGGAACTTTTTGCCAGCGATCTATGTAAACGTCTTTATAGGGGTGGCTGACTATGCCCGGAGCAACAAAATAAGGAGCGCCAAACTCGCGGTGGCTAAATATTCGCCCAGCATATCGACGGTCCCAGCGCCAGTAACATTGTTGCGCGGGCGCGGCTCGCGTGTATCTTTGTTCGATAGAAGGGTCTTTGGGCGGCATAATGAAGCGGCCGTTTGTGTCTTTAGGCGCAACAGCCGCCAAAAGTATTACCCCCGCCGCGATGGCGACGATCCCCGCGACGCCTACGCCGTCGTCTTTCCTGGCTGGGAATCCTTGCTCTCCGCAGTTGGGGCATTCGGCCTTATCCGTGGAAAGAGGATGATGTCCACAGGTCCCGCAGGTGCCGAGTGCCATTTTAATCTCCAGTCCGCTCGATCAATAGATATGGAAAGCCGGACTTTTTTTTCAACGCAGGCGGTCGCCGTTCTCGAAGTCGGAAAGGCCCAATATGGAACCAGAAGGCAAGGCCGCGATCAAGTGCTCGACGCGACGCTTGCTCAACGCTTGCTATCCGCTGGGTTCCCCGTCACGATTTAACCTGAGAAACCGCCGCTCTCGCAAGTCATCAAGGCGGGGGCTTTTGAAACACCCTTGCTCCGCCTGTCATCGCGGCCCGGCCTGGGGCGTGAATTTCTTCACGTCGATTTCCCCCGCCCGCTGCCGCATGGTGTAGCCGTCGTGCCATGCCTGCATGCGCAGCAGCGTATCCATGCTGACGCCGAAAGCCTTCTCGACGCGCATGGCCATTTCCGGCGACAGGGCCGCTTTTTCATTTACGAGGTCGGACAAGGTGGCGCGGCGCACGCCCAGCACTTCGGCGGCGCGGGCCACGGATAGCCCAAGTTCGTTCAGAATTTCCTCGCGGATGAATTCGCCGGGGTGCGACGGCTTCATGCCGATTTTAACAGCTGCGTCGTCCATCAATGATAGTCCTCCAGGTTCAGGTTGCAGATTTCTCCATTGTCGAGAGTGAAGGTAATCCGCCAGTTCCCGGATGCCGACACGCTCCATGTTCCGGCCCGGTCGCCGGTAAGCTGGTGGGTACGCCAGCCGGGCGGACCTTGTACGCCGTCCATGTCCGGCGCGGCAATCAGCGCGGTGAGGATGCGGCGCACCCTGTTGACGAGATCGCGCCGGATTTCGCGGTCGTCGTCGTCTTCGATGAAGTGTTTTAAACCTCTATGGTGGATGCTCCGTATTCTCATGCCGTCCGGGCGTACGGTTTTACAGTACACAATGCAAGCTCTTTGATGCTGAATTTAGCGAAGCTGCTGGAAACGAAGGCACAGTGCGTCAGGATGCGGGCTAGACGTTTGAAACGCCTTAACGATCGAAAAAGCCTGCGGGAATTCGCGACGCGAGATCGCGGCCCGCCGTTTCTCCGAGCAATGCCGCCTCGGCCAACGGCCCGGACACCGCCGTCTCGAAAAACCGCGAACCATCGGGTTTTAGCACGATGGCGCGAAAGCTGACGCTGTCCGCCTCAACCCGCGCATATGCGCCGATCGGCGTCTTGCAGGAGCCATCGAGAACTTTTAGAAAGGCGCGCTCCGCCGTAAGGGCGACTCCCGTCGCCGCATCGAGAACCGGGGCCAGGAAAGCCCGAAGGGCGGTGTCGCCGGTCCGGATGGTGATGGCAATTGCGCCCTGACCCGGCGCCGGAACAAATTCCCGCACGTCGAGCACCGCCGTGGCCGCCGCCTCGAGACCGAGGCGCTTCAATCCAGCAAGCGCGAGCAGCGTGGCGGCGATCTCGCCCTTAGCGACCTTGGCGAGGCGCGTCTCGACATTGCCGCGCAACAGCGCGACCTGCAAATCCGGCCGCAGCCGCCTGACCATGGCGCCCCGGCGCAGCGAGGCGGTGCCGACAACGCTTCCCGGCAAAAGTTTTAGCGGATGCGGCGCGTGGGGAGAAATCCATGCGTCGCGCACATCCGCGCGGGGAAGATAACCGGCGATCTCTATTCCAGCGGGGAGAATTGTCGGCAAATCCTTTGCCGAATGCACGGACATTTCTATATTGCCCGCGAGCAAAGCAAGGTCGAGCTCCTTCGTGAAAAGTCCCTTGCCGCCGGCTTCGCTCAACGGCAAGTTGAGAATCATGTCGCCGCTGGTTTTTATCGCGACGATCTCGATTGCCGCCGCATCGAGGCCATGCGCCGCTTCGAGGCGATCCTTAAGTTCGCGCGCCTGCGCCAGCGCCAAGGGGCTGCCCCGCGTCCCAAGCCTGAACGGGAGAGTTCTGCGCGATCGCGATGCGGAGGAGGGAATCGGAACATTTCCTTATTGGTTGCGATGGCTCTATAGGTTGAAGA
>JBAUNU010000659.1:0-5881 GCA_049579405.1 Methylocella sp. | reverse complement strand
GTCATGAGTCCGGTCGCGTAGAGCGCGCCGCGCGCGCCGGCAAGTGCGACGAGGATGCTGGTCATAAGCGCCGATGCGCCAATGTTGACGAGCGTGTTGCCGAGAAGCACCGTGCCAATCAGCCGTTCCCGGCTCGCCAGCAGCCGGTTGACCAGAGCCGCGCGCCGGTCGCCATTTTTCTCCAATGTATGCATGCGCGCGCGGGAGGCGGCGGTCAGCGCTGTTTCCGAAGCCGAGAAAAACGCCGATAGCGCTACGCATAAGAGGATGGTTGCGATCGCGAGCCAAACATCGACCGGTAAACCGCCGGGACCCGCGCCGTTCATGACGTTAATGTCCTGTATTCAGTTCATTTTGAAGAAAGCCGCGGATCTCCATGGCGTCGACCGCCTTCGCTATGAAGCAATCGCCGATTGCCCGCGCAAGGATGAAGGTGAGGCCGCCATGCTCGACCTTTTTGTCCTGATACATGGCCTCGAGGATCGCGTCGGGGCCCGCGTTCCAGCCAGGGATGCCGGCCATGCGTACAGGCAGGCCAACCTCTTGCAGATGCGCTTCGACCCTCGCTTGATCCTGCGGGCCGCAAAGCCCGTGGCGCGCCGAGAAACGGAACGCGCAAGCGATCCCAATGGCGACCGCCTCGCCATGCACAAGCCTTGCTCCATCATAGGAGGTGAGCCGCTCGAGCGCATGGCCAAAGGTATGGCCGAGATTGAGCAGCGCCCGATCACCCTCGTCGTGCTCGTCGCGCGCGACAATTGCCGCCTTGGCCCTGCAGCTCGTCGCAATCGCATGAACGCGCGCGGCTCCCCCCGCGAAGACCGCGCGCCAATTGGCTTCCAGCCAGGCGATGAATCCGGCATCGCCGATAAGGCCATATTTGACAACTTCGGCATAGCCCGCGCGAAATTCGCGCGCGGGCAACGTGTCAAGCGTATCAATGTCCGCGAGAACAAGCGAAGGCTGATGGAAGGCGCCGATCAAATTCTTGCCATGCGGGGAGTTGATCCCGGTCTTGCCGCCCACCGACGAATCGACCTCGGCCAATAGCGTTGTCGGCACCTGAATGAAGCGCATCCCGCGCCGGACCGTTGCAGCGGCAAAACCCGCAAGATCGCCGATGACGCCGCCGCCAAGCGCGACGATCACATCGCCGCGTTCGAGTCTCGCGCCGATCAGCGCATTACATACCTTGGCATACACATCGAAGGATTTCGAACCTTCGCCGGGAGCCACAATCACCTTTGAATGGCGGACAAAAGCCTGGTCGAGGGCTCGTTCGAGGGCGGGCAAATGCAGTTTGGCGACATTTTCGTCGGTGACGATCGCGCAAGCCGCCCGAGGTGCTAGCCGGCGGATATGGTTTCCGGCTTCCGCGATCAGCCCCGCGCCAATCAAGATCGCATAGGTCCGCGCGCCAAGCTCCACGCTGACTTGCGCCTGGTTCGAAAACGGTTGCGGCGCTGCGCTCTGTTGCCGACGCGGAACGGTAATGCTTTTTGGCCCTGCTGCTAGCGGAGTCAAGCCGGGCGAAGATCGCAAATAACACTCGATGCCCGCAATAGCCTCCTCGACCGCGAGTTCATGCGGCCCATCCCGCCAAATGACGATGACGTCGGCCAGGGCGTAGACCGGATAACGCTGTTCCAAAAGCGTGCGCAGGGTTTGCTCGGGGTCGCCGCCTTGCAGAAGGGGACGATGCGAGCGTTTGCGCACGCGGCGCCAGAGGGTATCCTCATCCGCTTTAAGCCAAACCGATATTCCAGACAAGGCGATCCTGGCCCTTGTCTCCTCGTTCATGAAGGCGCCGCCGCCACTCGCAAGCACACGCGGGCCATCGCGCAACAGACGCGCCATGACGCGGCGCTCTCCGTCGCGGAAAGAGTCCTCGCCGTGCCGCGCGAAAATTTCTGTGATCGACAGACGCGCCGCGGCTTCGATCTCCTCGTCGGCATCGACGAATTCGAGGCCAAGCTCCTGCGCGAGACGCCGGCCGGTCGAGGTCTTGCCCGATCCCATGAGTCCGATGAGGACAATCGAGCGCCGCCCGAGCGCCGACACGAGCGAGGCCACGCGCCGGTTACGCGTGCGGTCCCTTTCTGTTTCGGCTCCAGATGCGATGCCGCTGCTCATCCCGTAAGTGTAGCATGTCGACGAGCGCAATTTAAGCGGGGCTTTGGGCTTCCGTTTTTCGGGCTGGGCGCCGCCGCTGGCGTTCGATACGGCAGGAAAACACTACCTCACAAGCCATTGTTCTAGCGTGAGTTTCAGTACGAGAACGTGCCGCACCCGGTCAAAATTATGGTCAGCCCGGATCATTCGCAGCCCCGGCGTTGCGAGGACTTCATTTTCCGCGCGCCTCATTTGACCAGCATGACCTTCGCGTCGCCTTGTCTGCGCAACAAATTGAGGGTCACATCCCGCCCGTGCCGATGGAGTCTGAGGTCGAGGCGCGACTTGCCGAGACTCAACTGGTTCAGGGTAACATAATCCAGAAAGGCGGGCATGACAGGATCGCGGAATGACACCGAATTGGCTTCATGACGGAGTTCCATGCCGAGACAGGCTTCAAGGAAGGCAAAGGGCGCGGCCGAGGCCCAGGCTTGCGGCGCGCACGCAACGGGATAGGCCGTCGGCCCGCGGTGCGGTTTGCGGATGAAGCCGCAGAACAATTCCGGCAGGCGGCGCAGCTCCTGGTACGCCGCCGCCTCGAACATCGCGGAGAAGACCTTGGCCGCGTGCCAGGGCAAGCCATAACGGGCAAGACCAAGCGCGATCATCGCGTTGTCGTGCGGCCATACCGAGCCGTTGTGATAGGAAATCGGATTGAATCGCGCCTCGCCGCTCGCGACCGTTCTGATCCCCCAACCGCTGAACGAATCCCGGCCAAGCAATGTCTCGGCGACGCGCGACGCCCGTTCCGGCGCGGCAATCCCGGTGAATAGCGCATGGCCCGCATTCGATGTCCGGACCCGGCATGGATTCTTGTCTCCATCGAGCGCCAAGGCATAGGTGCCAAGATCCTCGCACCAAAAAGCCTCCCCGAATTTCTGTTGCAGTGATTGTGCCTCGCCGCGCAACCTGGTTTCGAGATCATACTCGCCCATGCGATGCGCGAGTTTCGCGGCATGCGTCTTGGCCCCGAACACATAGCCCTGGACCTCGCAAAGCGCGATCGGCCCTTCGGCCAACGCGCCATCGGCGTGAAAGATCGAATCATAAGAATCCTTCCAGCCTTGATTGACAAGGCCCGATGCGTTTTGCCGCGCATATTCGACGAAGCCGTCTTCATCCGTGTCGCCGAACATGTCGATCCATTGCAGAGCCGCATTGATATTCGGCCAGATCGCGGCGATCGTTTCGATGTCCCCGGTCCGATCGAAATACATGCCAGCCAGCATGACATAGAGCGGCGTGGCATCGACGGTGCCGTAATAGAGCCCGAACGGCACTTCGCCCAGACGCGCCATTTCCCCGTTCCGGGTTTCATGCAGGATCTTGCCCGGCTGCGCGCCGGCGAAAGGATCGAAGGTGGTCGCTTGGGTGGCGGCGAGAAAGTGCAGAACACCCTTGGCGACGGACGGATCCAGCCACAGGAGCAGCATGGCCGTGATGATTCCATCGCGTCCGAAAACCGTGCTGTACCAAGGAATGCCCGCGTAAGGATAAAGCCCATGTTTCGTACGAGTCATCAGCATGTAGAGGTCGGCGGTGGCCCGCCGGCAGACTTCATTGAAAAGCTCGTTCGAACTTTCGATCGTCGCGATGCCGGTCGCCTTGCCCCGGATCGCGCGCCGCCTCGCCCGGAAAGCACGTCCAAAGGGATCGCAGAGCGGCTTGTTCCTGTCCTCGCAAAGAATCGAGACGAAGAGCGACATCCGGGCACTGGGCGCAAGCTCGAATTCAAACGTCGCGCGCTTTGTCTCAAGGCGAGAGGGCGGCGGCGAGAAGCGCAATTCCGTCTGGCGCTTGACGTTGTCGAGCCCCTCATAATGAAATCCGGCGCCGCCTTCGATGACCAACGACCTGGGCACGCCGCGCCGTGCGCGTGAGGTTCCGCGAATTTCGAACAGATCATGAAAATCGGCGCCAAACCCAATGTCGATGCGAAAATGTCTGGTGCTGTCGGCGTAATTGCGAAAACCGATCCTCTCATAGCAGACGGCCTGCCAAAGGAACTTGGTGCGCTCGATCGCAATCGTGTCGCGCGGCAGCGAAATGACGCCGTCAACATGGACGTCGGGATTGGCAAGATTTACGGAAAGAGCAGCATTGTCGTCTTGAACCACGGAGCTCAACAATAACGGCCGTCTGCCCTCGAACCGTAGTTCGTACCAGGACAAAAAGCGAGTGTCGTTGAAATACAGCCCTTCGGGACCGGTGCCGATGACGCCAATGTCGCCATAATTATCGAAGACCGCGAAAGTATCACCATCTTTCAGGGTCCGTAGCGCCCGCTGGACCAGCGACCCCTCGATTTCGATATAGTGCCGGGGCAGCTCTATCGTCGCGTCCGCGACGCTTTCTATACCGCGCGCCGCCGCATGAGTGTCGTCGCCGATGTCCGTTCTCCGCGCAACGTGCATCTTGCCACCGTAGACCGCGCGGCGACGCGCCCGCCCTGCGAGTGCCGTACGCTTCTGGATGCCGTCTGGGGTTTATCGCCTCAACGCGCCGGGTTCAAGGCCTGTCCGCCGCCTTGCTTCGCACCTCGCTCCCAAGCCGATGGAACCTCACGCACCGCCACGGGCCGTTTGGCAAGCTCGACAATTCCGGTCTTGGCCGGAACGCGCGCCAAGAGCGAACGGTAGGCCGCGACATATGCCCGCGCCATGCGCCCCGCGGTGAACCGCTTTTCAAACTCGGCACGAACCTTGCGCCGGTCCATGTAAGCGGCCTGTTGCACAGCCTCCACCGCCGAGTCGATTGAATCGACAATCCTGCCGCTGACGCCCTCGGTGACGACTTCCGGCACAGATCCATTTCGCCAGGCAATCACTGGCGTTCCCGCCGACATCGCTTCAATCATGACGAGTCCGAAAGGCTCCGGCCAGTCGATCGGAAACAACAGCGCGCGTGCCTTGCCGAGAAATTCGCATTTTTGGGTTTCGTTGATTTCACCTATATATTCGATGAGGGGATGGTCGAGAAGCGGTTCGATCGCGGTCTCGAAATACTCAAGGTCGACGGCGTCTACCTTTGCCGCCAACTTCAAGGGGATACCGGCGCGCTTGGCGATTTCTATCGCGCGGTCCGGACGTTTTTCAGGTGAAATGCGTCCGAGAAAAGCCAAATAGCCCCCGCCGTCTTGGTTGAACGGACAAACATGCGAAACCAGTCCATGCGGGACGGTGGCGAGCCAATTGGCATCGGCCGGCATTGGCCGGCGCTGCGCGTTCGAAATCGAAACGAGCGGCATCTCCGGATAGGCGTTATATAACGGCAGGGCGTCGGGCATATCGAGGCGCCCGTGCAATGTTACTAGACATTTGTGGGCGAGATCGTGGAACAGGGCTTGCGGCAGCAGATCGACATGAAAATGAATGATGTCGAAATCGTCGGCGTGGCGACGGACCTTGCGTAACATGGCTAATGTACTGCCGAGGTGATCGCGGACTCCTGCAAGCCGCAAACTTTGCGGAGCGCACACGACAAGCTCGGCCGCCGTCTCTGACTCGGCGCTCGCGAATAAACTAACCCGGTGCCCTTGCCGGACAAGCTCCTCCGCCAGCCAGGACACGACCCGCTCCGTTCCGCCATAGAGCTTGGGCGGCACGGCTTCGGCCAGCGGCGCAACGAGCGCGATACGCATGGAAACTCCTTCATTGACGGGGTGGTCACGGTTTTGACGGGTGGTCACGGGTTGCGGCCACTCTTATTT
>JBAUNU010000658.1:0-1854 GCA_049579405.1 Methylocella sp. | reverse complement strand
ATTGGTGCCTCCTAGAACTCGGTCTGTTTCAAAGGCCCGCATACGACAACCTTCGCCTTCGCCCTGAGAAAGCCCGAAGGTCTGTCTCGCCCATCCGCGCCCCCGCCCCCGGCGGCCGCGCCATTTCCACGCTCGCGCTGGATCACTTCCGACGCCAGTTTTAGATAGGCTTGGCTGCCGCTGCATTTAAGATCGTAAAGAAGAACTGGCTTGCCATGCGACGGCGCTTCAGACACCCGCACATTGCGCGGGATGACCGTTTCATAGACCTTGTCGCCCATAAAACCCCGCACATCCGCCACCACCTGCGCGGCGAACGTGTTGCGCGAATCGAACATCGTCAGAACGATACCGTGCATCGTCAGTCCGGGATTGAGACTGTTCCTGACCTGTTCGACCGTGGTCAACAGCTGCGACAACCCTTCGAGCGCGAAAAACTCGCATTGGAGCGGCACGAGCACGGCATGCGCGGCGGCCATCGCGTTCATGGTCAGAAGGTTGAGGGAGGGTAGGCAATCGACGAGAATATAGGTAACGCGCGCGTCGGCCGGGACAGCGTTCTGCTCTTCCACAAACCCGTCGAGCGCTTGCTTGAGGCAAAAGGCGCGATCCGGGCGCGCCGCGATTTCGAGTTCGAAACCCACGAGATCGAGCGTCGACGGCGCGATGCACAGGCGGGGAACCCCGGTCTCCCGGAGAACGGCGCCGAGGCGCTGTTGTCCGCTCAAGACATCGTAGGTGGAAATTTTGCGGCTTTCGCGGTCGATTCCAAGGCCCGTCGAGGCATTGCCTTGCGGATCGAGATCGACGACGAGCACTTTTTCTCCGATCGCGGCGAGCGCGGTTCCGAGATTGATCGCGGTCGTGGTTTTGCCGACCCCGCCTTTTTGATTGGCAAGCACGAGCACGCGCATGGCGGCGGCAGGCACCTCGTACCCCGATCCTTGAAAGTTATATGAAAACGAGGTCATAGCGGACGGCTCCCCCGCGAGCAATTGGGCGGCGCGACATTTGCACTATTTTGGGTCCGGCTGGCGCGGTGGAGCAGCTATTCATAAAAAGCCGTCATGCCCGGCCTTGAGCCGGGCATCCAAACTCCCGTCTTTGGCGTTTGGATGGCCCGGTCAATTCCCGAACTGGATCCGGATCAAGTTTAGGGACGGCCTTATCACACCGTATCACTATCGTCAGCCGCTCCTACCAATTGCGCCGTTCATAAAGGTCTTCCCAATCCGGGTTCATCTCGTGGATCAGGGCGAGCTTCCACGCGCGCGGCCAATGTTTTAGGTTCTTCTCGCGCTGCAAAGCGCTCCGGATGTCGTCATAGGGTTCATAATAGACGAGACGTTTCAAACCATAGCGTTTCGAGAGCAGTCGATGACGCCTTCGCGGTGCTCCCATATGCGGCGTGACAGATTGCCCGTCACGCCTGTGTAAAGCGTCCCGTCGCGTCTATTCGACATGATGTAGACGTAGCCGCCTTTCACGGGCACAACGTATCATAAAACGGTCAAGCGCGCCTCCGTCATGGCCGTCCCCCGGGTCAGGCCCGGGCATGACGATCAGAGTCAAGCCGCGTTCGCCATGCGATTACCACCAATGGGCCATCAACGGCTTCACGGGCGGCGTCGATGCGGCATGATGACCCCTCAGCGCTTGGCGAGCTTTTGGGCAAGTGCGCGGGCTTCCGGCAATCGCGCTTCAAACATGGCAGCGGTAGGCGCATCGCCGCCTTCGCGCGAGGTCGTCCAAGCCGCCAGGAGCTGCCGGACCGCCAGCTTCGCCATTTTGGCGTCGCCGCGCCGTTCCGCGAGGAGCATGAGGGCGACGCCTTGATTGCCGGTGGTCCTGGCC
>JBAUNU010000657.1:0-4749 GCA_049579405.1 Methylocella sp. | reverse complement strand
TTTCAAGTCCCTCGCTTGAGCGTTGCGGCGCCGTGAGATGCCCAGCCGGCGTCTTATCTAGCAATTCGCGGAGGTTCTCGCTCATTTCGACCGCGGTTTTGGTCAGGGAATCGCGAACCGTCACGTCGTTCATGGCGCGGGCAAGGGGAAGGCCGCTCTCGCAGTCGGTGAAACGCCCGCGCAATTGCTCGGCCTCGCGGGCGCGCTCCGAAAAGGCCGCGACGGTCGCGGCGTGGGGGATCGCGAAAATAATTTGACGCACCGTATATTGGGTTCCGGAGGCCGCCTTGCCGCCTTGCTTGGCGAGTTCGGCGCGAACCTGTTCCTCGCTCGCCTCGACGCCCTTATTCAAGGCTTGCACCAGGACATTAAAAGCAAGGTCGGCGCGGAAATGAGCTTTGAAGTGGTCTGGCGTCACCCCCGCGTGCTGAAGTGCCTCGATCAAGGCATCCGGGGCAAGTTTCATGTTCTGCGCGACCTTGACGATTTGTTGCGAAATGTCGCTGTCCCTCGGGTCGACGCCAAACTTGCCGGCCTCGTGGATTTCGAGACGATCTTTGAAGAGGCTTTCGATCGCGGCGTCGCGCGTCGCCGGTTCACGCAAAACGCGAAGCATCTTCGTCCGCTCGCCGATATCGATGTTCGTGATCGGATCGCCGTCGATGCTGGCAACGATTTCCTGGGCGAAGACGGGGCCGCCGGCGCACGCCATGAAAGCGGCGATCGCGGCAACCGCCACGCAAAGACTGAAGCAGACATAAGCGACGCGCGCACCACGGGGCTCCCACGCATCGTTTCCTGTTTCCATGATCCTGTTCTCTCCTTTTCCGGTTGCGTTAAGCAGGCCTTCTCCGGCCAGACCGGAGGCCCGGCGACGGCAAACAAGCAAGACATGAAAAATCAATATTTCACGCCGTCGAGCGCCGTCGTGTTGAGGAAGGTCTGGCTTACCTTGGCCTCTCCGAGGGTGCGCAGTGTCAGTTGCAGCAGCACGGTTTGGTTGCGGGTCAAGGAGCCGCTCCCGTAGTCTTGATAAATCGAGCTGTAATTGACCGAAAAGGTCGTGCACTCGTCCTGGTAGCCGGCGCCCAACCCAAAGGCCGCGATCGCGAAGGGGCCAGGATTCGTGAAGCCAATCAAAGCGGCGGGATAATATTGGCGGCTCATGTCGAAGGTGATATTGCCCTGCGCGAAATAATTATCGCTGACCTTATAGCGGGAGGAAAACGCGAGCCCTTCGCGGCGCACGTCGTAGCCGATGACAGGTTGCGCCTCATAATCGGCGAATTGAATGGAGCCGGTCAGCGCACCGAAATTATAGTTTGTTATGAGATCGACGCGCCTTGCCGCCAACGAACTGACATCGAACCGCGCCTTGGCGATAAAGGAAAAAATCGAGTTGGGCGCGATCGTAAACGCGCCCACATAGTCGGAGAGCCTTGTGTCCAGTCCCGAACTCAATCCAACATTGGCGGCATCCGGTGTCGCGTAGGAGTTGGTGCCGGCTAGCTGATAGGACTGCCCGCCGAGGAGGTTGGCATAGCCGCCGTTGTTGAAATTCATGGTGAACTGGGCGCCGTAATTCAACCTGGTGCCGGTTTCGAACCGGTCGTAGCCCGAATATTTGCTCCAGTCGAACAAGGTGGAATCGTCGAAAACGACGCTTTGCGCATCGAGATTGACGAGCGAATTCGACCCAATTTCCTGGTTTGGACGCGCGACGATTTGTACGATCGGCTCTAAGACCATCGAGGCGAAACTTGTCTTGGCAAAGAAGGGATAACGGTAATCAAGCCCTGTTCCGGGAATAAACTCGCCGAAATAGCTTGCGTCTCTGTTGCCGAGAAAATTCGACTGGGAAGCGTTGAAGTAAGTCGAGCTGCCAGAGGCCGAGGCGAACGTATAGGAATTAGTGGTGTTGATATCGAGCCATTCGCCATTAAGCCGCGCGAAGGCAAAAGGGGTGAAGACCTCGCCGATCGGATCGATGTATTTGCGCTGCCAGGATGCCTCGGCCGTGACGCGCGTGTAATCGCCGCCGACGCCGCGAAGAAGGCAATCGCCGGTGGCCTTGCCCGGAACATAGGTGGTGCAAATGTCATAAAGACCAAACGCATTGTCCAGCACCCGCGGCCCGACCGCTTGGAAGCTCGCCGAACTTGCCGAAAGACTGGTCAGATTGAAATCGAGTTCGGCCTGGCCGCCTATGCCAAACGTCTTGGCGGGGTCGATGTCGAAGGTCTTGTTGTAGTCCCACACGGGATGCGCGAGCGGCTGCTGCGGCTGAAAGTCGTGGCTCGACAGGCCCTCGAAAGAATAGCCGCGCAGATCGAAATAGCCGCGATCGCCTTGGCCGGTGAGATAGACCGTCGAGGTCGTTTCGCTGAAATAATTCCAAGAAAGCGTCTGACTCGGCACGTGATAGTCGTTCAGGTACCATTTGTCCGACAGAAGCGTGAATTCCCAACCAAACTTCCATTGATCGGCGATATTGACCTGGCCCTTGCTTTCGAACGAGCCGCGCAGGGTTCTGTCGCCGGATCCGTATGGCGCCAAGGGGAAATTGCCTGGGCTTTGCTCGGAGAGCCCTGTCGCCCGGACGTAATATTCGCCGCTCTCCAGCCGCTGCCGCCATTCCGCCTTGGCGAAAAATCCTTGTTGGGAATAATAGGTCGGCGTGAGCGTCAAGTCGTAATCCGGCGCGAGTGCCCAGAAGATGGGAATGCCGACGCCGGCGCCGAGCTGAGAGTTATCGACGAGATAGGGCGAAAGAATTCCCGATTTGCGGGTGACGCTTGGATCCGGGGCCGAAAAGAACGGCACATAGGCGAGCGGGATGCCGAGGAACTCGAGCGAAGAGTCTTCATAATAGATCATTTTTTCGTCGTTCTTGTGGATGATGCGCTTAGCGCGCACCCGCCACAATGGCGGCATGTCCGGATTGTCCTTGCAGGCCTCGCAGGCCGTGTAGGTGCCCTTATTGAAAACGGTGGTATCGCCTTCGATGCGTTCGGCGCGCGGCGCGCTGAAATAGGTCTTGTAGGTGCCAGTGACGGTCGCTGTCGCATCCGTAGTGGCGGGAGCACCTGGGAGTTGCGGGCCGAGGACGTTTTTATATGGCTTGGGAGGCGTTTCGGCGCGCAAGCTTTCGATGAAACCGTTGCGGAAATCGTCGGTCAGATCAATCCGGTCGCCATGCACCACCGTGCCATCGGGTTGGGTCAATTTGGCGTGACCTTCGGCATACACGCGGCCGGTGTTGCGATCATAAACGACGCGGTCGGCCTCGAGCGTTTGTTCTTTGTAATAGATTCTCGCGTTGCCTTCGGCCGAAACAATGTTTTTTTCTGTATCGTAGCGAAGTTCGTCCGCCTCGACGAACATTTTTGCGGTTTCCCCTACAGCATTTTTCGTCTCGCGGCCGGTAGGTGCCCGCGCCGCCGTCGGCAAGGCTCCGGCCAACAACGCCGCGCCCGACAAAGCAAATGCCAGCGCGAGCGAAAGCTGACGCCACGCCCGAAGGATGAGGGCGATCGCTCTGGCGGGGCAAAAACGCCGCCCCATCAACCGTCCTCCTGATTCAGCAAAGCGAACGCGCCGAGCAGGCTCGCGACGACGGCCGGGGTCCATGCGGCGGCGAGCGGGCTTAGCGACCCGGCCCCGCCCAAATCGCCGACGAATTTTACCGCCACATACAGCACGAACCCGGCGCCCACGCCACCCGAAACCATCTTCTCTATGCCACCAAAACGAAAAAACCTTAAGGAAAATGCCGCCGCGATTAAAACCATGGCGATGAACAGGAGCGGCCTCGCCAGAAGCATGTGAAACTGGAGCCGGTAGCGGGTTCCGTCGAGGCCCGCCGTCTCGGCTGCGGCGCGCAAGGACGGCAAGTCCCAAAACGGCACGGAATCTGGCGCGATCAGGCCCCGGACCTCCTCCTCAGGGGAAAGGCTACTGGCGAGAAGATAAGTTCCGGCGGCAAAGCTCTCTTCTCCAGGCGTGGTGACCCGCGCATGGTCGAATTGCCAGACACCGGGCAGGAGTTTAGCGGTTCGTGCCTCGATCCTTTCTTCGAATGTTCCGGTGCGATCGTATAAATAAGCGGCGGCGTCCGTCAGGTTTGTGCCGTCCGCCGACACCTTGCCGGCCCTTATGAACGCCTCTCCATCGACGCTTTTTTGCCTGATCCAGAGGCTTGTGTCATAATTTTCCTTGCCGTTGCGGCCGAAGAGCCGCATCTCGATCGCGTCGGCTCGACGCTTCATGACCGCTGAGACCGGATTGAACAGCACCACCGAACCAATTCCGGCCGCCGCCGCTATGGCGAGCGGAGGAGCCAGAAATCCCCAGGCCGAGACGCCGACGGCCCTAGCCACCAGCAGTTCCAATTTGCGGGTCAGGTTAACAAACGTCGCAATCGTGCCAAACAACACGCAAAACGGCATGATCTGCTCGGATACCGAGGGGACACGCAGTAAGGAGAGGTAGGCGATATCTCCCGCCGAGACGCCCTGAATGTTTCCGGCGCGCCGCAAAAGCTCGACAAAATCGACGACATAGATCATGCCGGATATCATCAGAAATACCGCCGCGATGGTCTGCAGGAATCGCGCGGACAGGTAGCGGCCTAGCGTCCAACCGATCATCGCGTGAATCCGGCGCTGAATTTGGCGAGGCGAGAGCCGAGACAGTATAGGAAATCCAGGCCGGCGTCCGTCAAGGCCGCGCGGAGGGGTGCCGCCGTTT
>JBAUNU010000656.1:0-4145 GCA_049579405.1 Methylocella sp. | reverse complement strand
CCGGCCGCCCTCCGAAATCAATGTTCGGAAAAGGTCAGCCCCAAAAGTGGCCGGGTTTTATTCCGCCACGCGCGACCGCGTTATGCTGCCGCTCCGTGGCCTACTATTGCACCGCCGCGTACACCCGTGGCACAACGTCCGATCGACAAATCCGCTGCTGTTCCCCTTCGTGGCGGGGAGCGCAGATCATGAAGCCGGCCGTTCCAAAGCCCCAGCGCTGCGCGATCTACAGCCGCAAATCGACCGAGCATAATCTTGATTTCGAATTCAACTCGCTCGATGCCCAGAGGGAAGCCTGCGAGGCCTATATCAAGAGCCAAGCGCATGAAGGCTGGCGGCTCATCCCGGATCACTACGACGACGGCGGTCTCTCCGGCGCCTCCCTCGACCGCCCGGCATTGCAAAACCTCCTCGTCGATGTTCGGGCCGGCAAGATCACCATCGTGGTGGTCTATAAGGCCGATCGCCTGACCCGCTCGCTCGCCGATTTCGCCAAGCTGGTCGAGCTGTTCGACCAGTACGGGGTGTCCTTCGTGTCGATCACCCAATCGTTCAACACGACTTCCAGCATGGGCCGGCTCACCCTCAATGTGTTGCCCTCCTTCGCCCAGTTCGAGCGCGAGGTGATCGACGAGCGTGTGCGTGACAAGATTGCGGCCTCGAAGCGCAAGGGCCTCTGGGTCGGCGGACCCGTGCCGCTCGGCTATCGCCGCCTCGACAAGAAACTC
Source organism: Methylocella sp. (assembly GCA_049579405.1). Taxonomy (GTDB): domain Bacteria; phylum Pseudomonadota; class Alphaproteobacteria; order Rhizobiales; family Beijerinckiaceae; genus Methylocapsa. The sequence goes on along the minus strand of JBAUNU010000656.1, from coordinate 3,417 downwards.
GAAATCGTGCCGGAGGAGGCAGAGACGGTCCGCACCATCTTCAGCCTCTATCTCGAGCTCGGCTCTATGGGCGCTTTGATTGCAGAGCTCGACCGGCGGGGCATCCGGACCAAGGTCAATGGCCGCCGCGATGGCCGCCAAAGCGGCGGTAATCGCTTTGGCGTGGGGCAGCTTGCCCATCTCCTCAAGAACCGGTTCTACATCGGCGAGGTTGCCTATCGGGATGAGGTGCATCGGGGCGAGCATGAGCCGATCCTTAGCCGCGACTTGTTCGAGGCCGTGGAGGAAAAACTCGCCGCCAACGCCGTCGCCGGGCAGATCCGGCTCAGGGGCTCTGCTGCGCTCTTAACCGGCCGCCTTTTCGACGATCGCGGCAATTGCATGAGCCCGACGCATGCGAACAAGAAAGGTGCGCGCTACCGCTATTATGTCTCGCAGGCGCTCTTGCAGAATCGCAAGGCCGAAGCCGGCAGCATCGCTCGGGTGCCGGCTCCCGAGACCGAGAACCTCGGGTGCGACGGTGTCCGTCGACACCTTGCAGCTATGGAGAAAGAGGCGCCGACCGTCCTTGCAGACCACGAGCTGATCGAACGCCATGTCGCGCGCGTGTTGGTCAAGCCTCAGGCCTTGGACATCTGCCTCATTCCCACGAGCGAGACATCGGCGCAAGCCGAAACCCTCAGCCTCACTGATTCGGCTCCCAACCCCCATTCGCCGGCCATGATCGCCCTTCCTTGGACTGCACCAAGCTTCGCGGCCATGAAGGGCATCATTCATGAGCCTAGCACAAAGCCAACGATGAGACCCGAAAGCCGAGACGCCTTGCTTACCGCCATCGCCAAGGCCAGGGGATGGATCGACGACATCCGGGTCGGCCGAATTGCCTCCTTCGCCGGGATTGCCGAACGAGAGGCAGTGGGCGAACGGCACATCCGCCTGCTGGCTCCTCTCGCTTTCCTTTCGCCCCACATCATCGTGGCGATCGCCGACGGCACAGCGCCGGCGGATCTCACGGTCACCGGCCTCGCCAAAGCCCTGCCTTATTCCTGGGCCGAGCAGGAGCGGTCGATCTTGCGAAACACCTAGGCTCAGCGAACCCGCGTGGGATGAAGGGCGTTTAACGAACGCGTGGGATGAAGGGCGTTTAACGAATCGGACAACTATGACAGCAGCAGTCCTGATCACCGGCGCCAATCGTGGGCTCGGCTTCGAATTTTCCCATCGGTACGTAACTGACGGGTGGCGCGTATTTGCCGCTGCCGCAACTCAGCGACTGCCAGCGAGCTGAGACACTTGGCTCAAGACAGAAGCGGAAGGCTCAACGTCGTTGCAATGGAGGTGACCGATGCCGAAAGCGTCAAGAACGCCGCAACGCAACTCAAGGACGACACCATAGACGTGCTCATCAACAGCGCGGGGATCGCTGGTGTGCGGGTCAGAAAACCGGCAACGTCGACTACGAGTCCTGGGCCCAAGTGCTCAATGTGAACACGATGGGTCCCCTGCGGGTGCTCGTTTTGCGATCACATCGTCGGGAGTGAGCGAAGGCTGGTGGTCACCATCAGTGGCATGGGCTCGCTCACCGACAATACGTCTGGCGGCTCCATCGCCTATCGCAGCACCAAGGCGGCGGTGAACATGGTGATGCGAAGCGCTGCGATCGATTTGGCGCCGCGCGGCATCACCTGTGTTTTGGTCAACCCTGGATGGGCTAGGACCGGTATGGGCGGCCCCAAGGCGCCGTTGTCGCCACGGGAGAGCATGACGGCCATGGGACGGCTCATCGAGACTTTCGGCCCAAAACAATCGGGCAAGTTCTATAACTACGACGGTCGCGAATATCCGTGGTGATCGGAGCGCGGCGTAGTCTGAAGCCACAGGCACACGGACACGAATCCAGAGTCGCACCCGGCACGCGGATGGGCGCCGTGAGAACCGGTCTCCATAAAAAATTGAACCGGTCTCCGCTATGCCGAAACGGAAATTGGAAAATAGCGAGCAGAGACCGGCGCCCTTAACCCGCCCCCAACGGACCGAAATTCCAGAAATTGCCGGCCAGAGCGCATCGGCCTAACCCCCGGAGATATCGGCGATTCCCTCCAACCGGGAAAAATCAGCCCAGAGACCGGACTGCGTGGCTGGGGCGGGAGGATTCGAACCTCCGCATGGCGGAATCAAAATCCGCTGCCTTACCGCTTGGCTACGCCCCAATGCCGCTCTTTATCGAGAGCTGGCGCCCACGGAGGCTGGACCATAATGCGCGGCGGAACAAGCTGCAAACCCGTGTCCGGGCTCGGCGCTATGAGACGGCTTTGGATCGCCGCGGCGGGCGTCCGGCAAGGGCATCGTGTGGCCTGTTAAATCGGCAAGCGAAAACGTCGAGAAAGGCTCGGGAGGATTGATGCGGCGAGGCAGGTCGTAAGTGGCATGGAACCCGTATCGCCATTCGGACCCTCAATCGCCCACTCATAAATATTCGATCTCTCGACGTAACCAATGATAACCTCGGAGCAAAAGCGAGACTTAGTGACACAAATCTGGGTCGCCGATGTCAACAAAACAACTAAGACTGTCAATAATTCTTCCGGTGCATAATGAAGTCGACTCATTGGAGAGCGTGATCTCCGAGTGGGACTCGTCGCTTAAAAATATTCCCGGTTTGCATCACACGTTTCTTGTCTGTGAAGATGGCAGCACCGACGGCACACAAGATTTAATCGCGAAGCTCGAGCACCATTATCCGCTGGTCAATAATTCGGTGTCAGGGAGCCGCGGCTATGGGCAAGCAGTGCGGGATGGAATTGCGCTTGCAAAAGCCGATTATATTCTCTGCATCGACAGCGATGGCCAAATTGGCCCAAAGCAGTTCGACGAAATGTGGCGCCGTAGGTCGGAGAATCATTTTCTGATGGGCTGGCGGTACCCGCGCCTCGATCCGCCGGTCCGGCTCGTGTATTCGAAGCTGTTCAAAATTTATCACGGAGTGCTTTTCCCCAACCGGCTGCACGATCCAAGCTGTCCCTGCGTTTTAGGGCACACGAATCTTTTCGAAAGGGTCACGCCATTCTTGGCCTACATGAGGGAAGGGTTTTGGTGGGGATTTGCGGGCGCCTGCTGGAAGCTCGGGATTCCGATCGACGAAGTCCAAATTCGCCACCGGGAGCGTTTTACCGGCAATACTCAGGTCTACAAGCCAGAAAAAATGCCGGGGATTATTTTTCGGATCGGCATCGGTCTTTTGAAATTGCGCATTGCACGAGTCTAGCCGCTGCGGGGAACGATTTGATCGGTCTTGATCGGCTCCGCGGCCGCGTTTGCGGGTCCAGGCTAATACCAAGTCTTGATGATCATGACCGGTAGACCCAGACCCTGGTCCCGATGGACATGATTTTCCAGGGCATGTCGATGAGCTTATTC
>JBAUNU010000655.1:0-7325 GCA_049579405.1 Methylocella sp. | reverse complement strand
GACCCGCGAAGGCAACGATCTCTATCACGAAATGATCGAATCCAAGGTGAATGTGGATCCGCGCGAGCATGGCGGCTCCGCCAAGGGCTCCAAATGCGCCCTGGTGTATGGTCAGATGAACGAGCCGCCGGGGGCGCGCGCCCGCGTCGCGTTGACCGGCGTGACGGTCGCCGAGGATTTCCGCGACAAGGGCCAGGACGTGCTGTTCTTCATCGACAATATCTTCCGCTTCACCCAGGCAGGTTCGGAAGTCTCGGCGCTCCTCGGCCGCATGCCCTCGGCGGTCGGCTATCAGCCGACGCTCGCGACTGACATGGGAGACTTGCAGGAACGGATCACAACGACCACCAAAGGCTCGATCACCTCGGTGCAGGCAATCTACGTGCCCGCCGACGATCTAACCGATCCGGCGCCCGCCACCTCCTTCGCGCATCTTGACGCGACAACCACCTTGTCGCGCGCGATCGCCGAGAAAGGCATTTATCCGGCGGTCGATCCCCTCGACTCGATATCACGCATGTTGTCGCCGCTCGTCGTCGGCGAGGAACATTATGGCGTCGCACGCCAGGTTCAGCAGATTTTGCAGCGCTACAAGGCGCTGCAGGACATTATCGCGATTCTCGGCATGGACGAACTCTCCGAGGAAGACAAGCTGACGGTCGCCCGCGCGCGCAAGATCGAGCGCTTCCTGTCGCAGCCCTTCCACGTCGCCGAAGTGTTTACCGGTTCGCCCGGCAAGCTGGTTTCGCTCGCCGACACCATCAAGGGTTTCAAGGGGCTCGTCGAAGGCAATTACGATCACTTGCCGGAATCCGCGTTCTATATGGTCGGCGCCATCGACGAGGCCATCGAAAAAGCGCAAAAGCTCGCGGCCGAGGCGGCATAGCGCTCACCGGGACCGCTGATGCCGAACCCGCGCGGTACGAGCACACTACTGAAACCATATCCGGGGGGCATGCGATGGCGGCTTTTCACTTCGAGCTCGTTTCTCCCGAAAAACTCGACTTTTCGGGAGATGTCGAAGCGGTGGTCGTGCCTGGAACGGAAGGCGAATTCACCGTCCTCAAGGATCATGCCCCCTTGATCTCGACGATGAAGCCGGGCGTTGTCGTAATCGACGAAACGCCCGCAAAAAAACTGCGTCTCTTCGTGCGTGGCGGTTTCGCCGAGGTCGCGGACTCTGGCCTTACCATCCTCGCGGAGCAAACGATCCCTCTCGCGGACCTCGACGCCGCCGGGCTCGACGCGGAGCTTGAAAATTTCGATGGCGAAGTTGCCCGCGCCACCACGGACGAGGCGCGCCGGATGGCGGTGGAAAAGCGCGATCACCTGCTAGAATTGAGGGCCGCGCTTAAGACCTGACCGGCATCGCGCGCGGCGCAATTGCGTAACCGCGCAAGCTCCCCACGAGAGGCTGCCGGCAACGAGGCATACAAGCAAAATTTCAAGTGGCGTCATGTTTTGGTCTCCCTAAAAGCCCAATTTCGAGCCGCCGGCTGGCGCGGGCTGTTCGAGGTATCGGGTCCTGCTTACCCGATCTCGGTAGTGCCATTGCCACTGCTTTCGGTCGCGCCGCCAACATGGCCATTGCCTTCGGTCACGACGCCGGCAAAAGACGTGGTGGCAGAGAGAAAAATAGGATACACAAAAAGCGCGAGCTTTAGAGAACCGAGAATAGCGATCCTAAGACAACTAAGGAATGCGCGCTTAAGAATGACCATCGTCAGTCTCCGTTAGTCTTCCGTCCGGTCGTCGTATGCCCCCAACGAGCGGACCCTGCATGGATCAAGACCGGCCCGGCGTCGTTACACGTCATGACTACCAAATGATATGATAGGACCGCGGTTCCTGATATCACGCGGAGTTGATTTCCCCCCGCGTCACGGCGTGACCACGATTCTGCCCTGCATTTGCGGATGCAGGCCGCAAAAATAGGCGAAGGTTCCGGCCTTGGCGAAGGTGAATTCAAACGTGTCATTCGTATCGAGCGCCTTGGAATGGAACTCGCCGTTCGCGCCGACCACGAGATGGGGGATATCGTCGCGATTGCGGAAGACGACCGCCGTTCCGGCCTTCACCGTGAGCTCCTTTGGCGTGAAAGCGAAATTGTCGATGTTCACCTCGGTGGCGGCGGCGACCGCGGGCAGGGTGAAAATGCCGCCGAGAGCGGCGGTGGCAAGAATAAGGCACAAACCCAAGCTCCACACGCGGGAGCGGCTCGCCTTGGTCAAATTGCGCATGTTGGTTTCCTTTTGCGAGGTTGGTTTAGCTGGCGGCAAGCGGCGTATCGGTGATCGCGAGGCGTTGTTTTCCGCGCCGGACCTCGACGCCGGTTAGTCCCAGCAAAGTGCGCAGCTTTTCGGCTGGCACCAGCATCGGTCCGGGCGAAGCGGCGGTTCCGGGCGCGGGCTGCGGGAAGGCGGTCGACATCGCGGTATGGAAGGTGACATTGCCTTCCACTTTCTGCATCAATTGATGGATATGGCCATTGAGTACGGTGACCGAGCCGAACCGCTTTAGCGAGGCGAGGGCACGCGCCGAATCCTCCGTGCCCCAGCCCCATTCCGGATAGACGGCCCAGAGCGGAATATGCGCGAAGACGACGATCGGCGTTGAGGCCGGCTTGCCCTTGAGATCGGCCGCAAGCCAAGCCAGTTGCTCATCGCCGAGCGAGCCCATGCCGCCCGCTTTCAAATTGGCGACGTTGACAAGGCCGATGAAATGCACGCCGCCTTGATCGAAGGCGAACCAGCCGGTGCCTTTCGTGTTTTTGCCGTAGCGTTCGAGATAGGCTTGGCCGTTGTTCTCGTCGATAATATCGTGCTCGCCCGGCACGTAATGAACATCGAGCTTGGCTTCGCCGATGACCCTTTCCGCATCGTCGAACTGCCCGGGCTTGGAAAGATGGGTGATGTCGCCGGTGTGGATCATGAAGGCGGGCTTGACCGGAAGGCCGTTCACTTTATCGATCGCTTCCTTCAAGGTCCCGAGCGCATCGGGATTGGCCGGCTTGCTGAAACCGACATGGCTGTCGGAAATCTGCAGGAAGCTGAAGCCGGCCACGGCTTTTTCGGCCGCTTGCGCCGTTCCAATGCCGAGGAGTTGCGAAGATTTGGGCACACCGCCACTGAGCGTCCAGATGACGCCGGTGCCGGCCCAGATCATGCATTCGAGCGCGCCGCGCCGGTCGATGCCTTGCTTGTTGTCCGACATGTTTGGTCTCCATCCATAGCGGCTTGGCGCCGCTGCTAGAAAGGAGACTTCGCGGCGCACCTGTTTATTCCCGGCGCGTTGCGAATTTCTCACGGCCATCGCCGTTGCGCCTTGGTCCATCGCCGTGTCGCGCGCGCAAAGGAAGAGAAAGAATGATGCTGCTCGCAAACACGGCTCCGGCGCGATCGCCATTCCGCGGCCGCGGAGCAAAACCAGGCCGGTTTGCGGCTGGGGCGCGCCATCTGGCCGGAAAGCCACGTCTAGATGGCGTGCGCCTCGCGGCCGCCACGTTCGATCGATGCCGGGGCTCCGCCGCGGCAGCGCCGCACTGTCGGGCTTAGGATATAGGGGCTCGTCATAATTGGTCTCCGGGAGAAAGCCCGGCGCCGGCATAGCCGGTAGCATTAGCTTCCCGCGCCGGGAATGAGAATCAAGGTGGCGAGATCGAAGCGGTGCGGCCAGCAGCGCACATCCGAGGCTGTCAACCTACGCCCAGTCATTAGTCGCGTTGGCGAACCAGGCCGCACGCTCGACCAGGCCAGCTGCGACAAACCGGCTCTTGCATCACGCAGGGCAACCGATAGGATGGATTAAGCTGGCGGGATCGCATGCTCCGTTAAGGGATTAGCATGATGGTGAGCCTGCCGGCAAACCCGTGAGATGGCCTGCTTACGTGGCCTATAATGCCTAAATTAGGTGCATTCGTCTAAAAGCGTGACAACGGCGCGCGAATAGCGCGAATAGATGTCCGTGTCGTGGGCCGATCCGTGGCTCCGGGTGAAGGAGTGTGCGGCGAAAGGTGAGGACCGGAAAATGAGCATGAACCGCGCCTATCGCAACCCGAACGAAATGCCGGCGGCGTTTCCGATTTTTCCGCTTGCGGGCGCCCTGTTGCTGCCGCGTGGCGAATTGCCTCTCAATGTCTTTGAGCAACGCTACCTCGCCATGGTGGACGATGCCATGAAAGGCGACCGTATCGTGGGCATGATCCAACCCGATCCCGAGGCCGGAGCCGGAACGCCTGTGCCGGCCCTGTTCTCGGTCGGCTGCGCGGGGCGAATTACCCAGCTCGCCGAGACCGGCGACGGGCGCTACTTCGTCACGCTGACCGGCGTCGCGCGGTTCAAGATCGTCGAGGAAATCGCCGCCGTGACGCCCTACCGGCAATGCCGCGCCGACTTCAGCCCGTTTTCCGTCGATTTCAGTCCCCGCGCGGGCGAGGATCAGGTCGATCGCGACGGCGTGTTGCGAACATTGCGCGACTTCGCCGAGACCAACCATCTCCAGATCGACTGGAACAGCATCCTCGATGCGCCAAACGAGGCGCTCGTCAATGCGCTGTCCATGATGAGCCCTTGTAGCCCCAAGGAAAAGCAGGCGCTTCTCGAAGCACGCGACCTGAAAGGCCGGGCGGATGTGCTTGTCGCGATTACCGAAATCGAACTCGCCCGCGGGAGAAGCGCGTCGACGCCCTTGCACTAAGCAAGATGGCGTTGGCTTGCCAAGGCAATCTAGGTTAAATCTTCGTTTCAGCATCGTTATGTCCCGGCAACCGGCAGCTTTCCGGACACGATGCTTGGACCGCGCGGGATGTCTGGTCCCGCGCGAAATTCCACGGCAATCGCAATGCGGGAGGACGAACCGATGGCGGGCAAGGATCAAGAATCAGGCACCAAGCAAGAAGCTCCGGAGCCTTCCCGGATCGATCCGCGGCTGCTGGAAATCCTGGTGTGTCCGCGCACCAAGACGACGCTCGAATACGACGCGCAAAACCAGGAATTGATTTCCCGCGCGGCAAAACTTGCCTATCCGATCCGCGACGGTATCCCGATCATGCTTCCGGAAGAAGCGCGCCCTCTGGAAGGATAGAGCGGCGGCTGGAAATGCAGCCGCCGCGAACCATGACAGGGGAATGGCCGGAATGGCGGCCAAGGTCTGGGTTAAGCTTGGGGCGAATTTTTTGGTCGTCGCGGTTCTTTTGTTCGAACCGGCGGGGACGCTTGCGTGGCCAGCCGCGTGGGCTCTCCTTATCCTTTTCTTCGCGCCCGTTCTGTTGATCACGCGCGCGCTTGCCCGCGACGATCCGGCTTTGCTCGACGAGCGGATGAAGCCCCTGATCCAGAAGGGCCAGCCGCTTTGGGACAAGCTCATCATGGCGAGCTTTGTCTTGCTCTCCTTCGGCTGGCTGATCCTGATGGGTCTCGATGCCGGAAGGTTCCATTGGTCCGCCATGCCGGCTGGGCTGCAATGGCTTGGCGCCGCTGGTATCCTTATCTCCATGTGGATTTTGTCCCGGACCCACCAGGCAAATCCCTTCCTCGCGATTGTCGTAAAAATCCAGGCCGAGCGCGGCCACAGGGTCGTGACAAAGGGCCCCTATGGCTTTGTCCGGCATCCGTTTTATGCCGCGACTTTGCTCCTTCTCCCCTCGGCCGCGCTTATGTTGGGCTCTTGGTTTGGCCTCGCGGCGACGATCGTGCTCGCCGGCGTATTAATCCTGCGGACGGCTTTGGAAGACCGTGAACTCCATCGGAGGCTAGACGGCTACGCGGACTATGCGCAACGGGTCCGCTACCGGCTCGTTCCGGGAGTGTGGTAATGTAGGAAAACGCTCGTTCGCGCGCGGCGCAGATGGCGATTCCGGTTAAGGCTTGACGGGAGCGGCGGCGCGGCTCACGTCAGGCTTCCGGAAAGGGAGTCGCGCAGGCCATGTCGAATGCTGTCGCAGAGCTTTTGGCAATTCTCGATCTCGAGCGGATCGAGGAAAATATTTTTCGCGGGCGCAGCCCTCAGGGCGGCGGGCAATACGTGTTCGGCGGGCTAGTGGTCGCGCAGGCCCTCGTCGCCGCGGCCCGCACCGTCGAAGGACGCGCGCCGCATTCGCTGCATGGCTATTTTCTTTTGCGTGGCGATCCGGCCGTGCCGATCGTCTATGACGTCGACCGGATCCGGGACGGGAAGAGTTTTACGACGCGGCGCTGCAACGCGATCCAGCATGGAAGCGCGATTTTCTCCCTCTCGGCATCGTTCCAGATCGAGGAGTCTGGGCTCGAACACGCTGTTCCAATGCCCAAGGTTCCGTTGCCGGAGAGTTTGCCGAGCGGTTCCGAAATGCTGCGGCGCTTTGGTGCGGCCATGCCGGAAGCCATGCACCGCTGGTTCGCCCAAGACCGCCCTATCGAGGTCCGTCCCGCCGATCAGTCCCGTTATGTCAGGCAGCAAGCCGGCGTCCTCGAACAAAACGTATGGTTGCGCGCGGGGCCGCTCCCCGGCGATCCGGCCATCCATCGCGCGGTGCTCGCCTATCTCTCCGACATGACGCTTCTTGACGCCGCGCTAGGCGCGCACGGTCGTTCGGTGTTCGACACCGGCCTCCAAGTCGCGAGCCTCGATCATGCCTTGTGGTTTCACCGGCCGTTTCGCGCGGACGACTGGCTCCTCTACGCGCAAGACAGCCCAAACTCCTGCGGCGCCCGCGGTTTGGCGCGCGGCCTCCTGTTCTCTCGTGACGGCCGCCTCGTTGCATCGGTGGTCCAGGAAGGCCTTATCCGCCCGATGCCGGCCGGCCGGGGAATTTTGTTCTGAGCGCGGGACTATGCGTTTCTTCTGATGTAATACCTAAAATCATCAGCGTTCAACTTTGTTTCCTGGCGATCACGAATCCGTGACCGGCAAAGACCGCCCACAAACCAATTTTCGGCCGCCGCCCCAAAGGGGGTTTAACTACCTAATTCCGATGGGCGTTTCCGGTGCTCGCGCGCCTTATGCCCGGACCACCCACGGCACTTTAATTTCGCGGTGGCAAGTTTGAGTGAATTGGCAAGTGGCTCGTGGCTTGCTATGAGTAACTCAAGCATGGCCGCGATGTCCCGCGCCCGGCTCTACGGCGATGAGCCGGTTCGCACGCAGTTTCCAAAGTTCCCAGGTAAAGAAAGCAGGAAAACAACATGAAAATAGTTACTGCGATCATTAAGCCGTTCAAGCTGGACGAGGTCCGTGACGCGCTGACGGCGCTTGGCGCGCACGGAATGACAGTGACCGAAGTCAAAGGTTACGGCCGCCAAAAGGGCCACACGGAAATCTACCGCGGGGCGGAATATGCGGTCAGCTTT
>JBAUNU010000654.1:0-2512 GCA_049579405.1 Methylocella sp. | reverse complement strand
CTTGGTTGACGGTTCGACGGAACTATTTTCATACGGCGCGAATTGCATCAATAGCCAGTCACGTTGACTGGCCATAGTGATCGAATCCATCGAAAGCTATTGTGTGCACGTCCTACCCGGGCGGCTTTACTTTTTGGAGAACATATCATGGACAAAGATCGGATCGCGGGATCGGCGCAGGAGATCAAAGGCAAAATCAAGGAAGTCGCCGGCAAGGTGCTTGGCGATGCCAAGCTGGAGTCCGAGGGCAAGGCCGACCAGGCGGCAGGAAAGGTCCAGAACGCTGTCGGCGGCGTCAAGGACACGCTCAAGGGAAATTAACCGCTAGGGCGGCTCTGGTTCCCCCTGCTTCGCACCGTTGCCGGCACGTACCGGCAAGAGCGCGAGCAACTCGCCAACGAGAGTGATCGACGGCGGGTCGCTGCCTCCCGCGCTTCCAGATGTGCAGGGATTTAGCTCGTAGGCGGCCGAACCCCATAAACTGAAACTTCAAGGAAGGTGTGACATGAGCACAATTCTGATTATCGTCTTGCTGATTCTGCTGCTAGGAGGCGGCGGCTACTATGGTCACAGCAGATATGGCGGGAACGGCCTTGGCGGCGTTCTTGGCCTGGTATTGGTCGTTGCCGTCGTGGTCTGGCTGGTCGGCGGCTTGCACATGGGCTGATCGGCCCATCCGCAAGAAGCACGCACGCGTCATTGCGGCTGGATAACTTACGTCCTAAAGTGAGAAAGGTTCGGGAGCGTTCATGGCGTGATTGAGCCGTTCAAGGACATCGAGGATACGCGGGCGCTCGCGCAAGCCATCGTGGATACGGTGCGCGAACCCCTGCTCGTGCTTGACGGCGACCTCCGCGTGCTCGCCGTCAGCCGCTCCTACTACCTGACGTTCCAGGTCAACCGCCAGGACGTTTTGGGCCGGCCGCTCTACGCGCTCGGCGATGGTCAGTGGCAGATTCCAGCTCTTCGCACGCTTCTGGAAAAAATCATCCCGGGCCGCGCCGCCATGGACGCGTTCGAGGTCGAGCATGAGTTTCCCACGATTGGCCACCGCATCATGCTCCTGAACGCCCGCGCGGTGTTCTACGCGGATCACTCACAAACGACCCTTTTGCTTGCTTTCGAGGATGTCACCGAGCGGCGGGCCATCGAACGCGAGAAGGCGAAACTGTTGCGGCAGACGGAGGAGTTGCTACGGCAAAAGGACGTGCTGCTCCGGGAGCTGGAGCACCGTGTCGCCAACAGCCTTCAGATCATCGCCAGCATCTTGATGCTGAAGGCGCGCACCGTGACCTCGGAGGAAACCCGCCAGCATCTGCAAGACGCGCATCAACGCGTTATGGCGCTAGCGGCCGTGCAGGGGCATCTTCACGCATCCGAGCGGCACGACCTGATCGAGATCGGTCCTTATCTGTCGAGGCTATGCGAAAGTCTTGCGGACTCGATGATCCGTGACCGCCGGCCGATCTCGCTGCAGGTTCTGGTCAACGGCGGCACGGCCGAGTCCGCCAAGGCCGTCAGCTTCGGCCTTATCGTCACCGAGCTCGTGATCAACGCTCTGAAACACGCTTTTCCCAACGATAGACCAGACGGCCAGGTCGTCGTCAGCTACGAGATCGACGGAGCGGACTGGAAGCTTGCCGTGTCCGACAATGGGATCGGAAAGCCGGATGCCGCCGCCACTCAGGCGAAGGGCGGCCTGGGCACAACCCTCGTCAAGGCGCTCGCGCAGGACCTCGACGCAAAGGTCGAAGTCGTCGGCGGCCCGGGCGGCGTGAACGTGTCGCTCACGCACGCGGCCCTTCGCGGCTAGCCCAATGAACTTCAGCAACGGGTCAACTCCCGTCTATCGGGAACACCGAGCCGAACTTCCACAAAGGGACGGAAGCAGAGAATCAAACTGAGCCGCGCGCATGTTCATACCGATCGAACCGCGGCGGCAAGCGAACATGCGGCGGCCCAGAACGTTCAATCGAAATTGTCTGGCTCGACGGGCGTTCTATTCGCGCACCCAGCAGGAGCGCCGGAGTGCATTCTCATCCTTCTGAAAAACGCCGTCTTAACCTGTTGCGCGCCGCCCTTGCCTGGACTGCTCGCGAGGTCTCCGTCCTCGATCCAGGCTGCTTTGCTATTGTGATGGCGACGGGAATTACGTCGAACGCCATGTTTGCCGAGCGCCAGCGTGAATTGTCAGACGTGTTATTTCGCGTGAACCTTTTTGTCTATCCGTGGCTTGTTCTCGCCACCATCTTACGAATGACCGACCTCCGTGCCGCGCTATGGAACGACCTTGCCAACCCGCGTCTCGTATTTTCGTTTTTTACGTTCGTTGCGGCATCAGACGTTCTCGGCGTCCAGATTGCCCTGCGAGGATTTGTGACAATCCCCCTTCTGTTGTGGTTATCGGCACTCGCCGCCTTCGCCATCCTCACCTACTTCAGTTCTGGCTTGCTGATATTCCGCAACGCCGCTCGTGGCGCCGATCTCGTTGTTCGTGGCGGCGGCCTTCTTG
>JBAUNU010000653.1:0-3409 GCA_049579405.1 Methylocella sp. | reverse complement strand
GCGCTGCTTGGCTATTTCATGCTTTGCATGTACGTGTTCCTGTACAACCAAGTCTCGCAAAGATTTCAATTATCGTTTCTGGCCCTGGGACCGACCGAGCTTCGGGTCGGGCTGATCGGCATCAATTGCTGGATGTATTTCGCGGGCGATGCGAGGGTTGCGATCGGACGCGAGGTGTTCTCGCCCTACGATCTCGTGCTTTGCGGCGCGGGAATCGTTTTCGTCGGTCTCTTCGCCGTCAACGTTTTCCACGTGGCGCGGAAGCTGCGGCGCGAAGACGTCTCGCCCAGCCGGCCGGCGCCGATAGGCAATTGGCCGCTTTTATAGGGTTTCAAGAAAGCCTCCAACTCCGGCGAAATAGTTCGGTCCTGCCGTTGCTTCACAGGTTTCGCTTTCGGCCCCGGTTGTCTGGCGTTCCTGGCGATTCGAACGGGCCAAGGCGCGAATCTTTTCGAGCCAACTTTCGCCATCGATCGGGCTCACCGCCGCGATGCGGCCGCCGCCGGTTTCCCGGAACACCGGAATATCCGAGGCGATCACCGGCACGCCAGCCGCCAAAGCTTCGGCGACCGGCAGTCCGTACCCTTCGGCGAAGGACGGCATGAGCAACGCGCGGGCGCCGTCGAGCAGCCGCTTGAGGCCCGGCGTCGATAGGCCCGCGACCTCGATGACATGATCGCCGATCGAAGGGCAGCGTTGGAGCAGATCGACGGCATTTTCATTTTCCCATCCCCGGCCGCCGATCAAGACAAGCTTTGGCGCGGTGGCACCGTCGCGGCGCACGAGTTCCCGCCACACATGCAAAAGCATGAGATGGTTCTTGCGCGGCTCGATTGTGCCGCAGGTCACGAAATAAGGATTGTCCGCCAATGCCGGGTCCACCGGGTCGCGCCGGAAAAAGATCGGCGCGACGGGAGCGGGCGCGACAAGGATCGGCAAGCCGGTGCGGCCTAGTGAGGCCAAATGGCGGTTGAGCGCGGCTTTGACGACCTCCGTCGTCACGATCGCCCCAGCGCCGAAACGCGCCAGATTGATCAGCCGGCGCACATGCCGTTCGTACTCGGCTTTGCGGAAATACTCAGGGGTCTCGATCGGCAGCAAATCGTGAATGAAGAAGACCGCTTTGACGTCCGGGCGCTCCTTCAGCCAGGAGAAATAGCGCGCGATCCAGAGCGGGAATTGACTGACGTTGAGATAGCGCGCCGCCTCCGGCAGAGCGGCGACAGGAGAGCGGCCGAGTGGCAGTCCGTGCCTGCCGATCCATCGCAGAACTCCGGCCGTGCGATCGGGACGTCCCCGCGCAATCCGGCGAACCGCGGGGGATCGCGCGGCCTCACCGCGAATCCAAGCGGTAATCCGGCGATAGTCTTCATCGTGTTCAGGCTTGTCTTCTTCGCCCCAATGAATGGAAATCCCGTCCACGATGTCGCGCGCCGCCGCGGCCGCGATCGCGCGCGGCCCGAGGGGTGTCATCATGATTGCTAATCGGTCTTTCCGCGCGGGGTCGAGAAATTGGCGGGCGAAGGCGAAGTCAATCCGGTCGATCCCGTTCGGCGTAAGGTTCAGGACGCGCGTGGCGAGCCTCGTAATGTCGAATGCGACGGGGGAAACCATCATCGAGCCTTCGAGCGCGCGCCGGACGCGGAATTGGCTTAAGTCCAATTCTTGAAAAAGAAAGGCCCTTTTCACCTGGCGAAAACCCGCGCGCGCAAATCGGGAAAGAGAGCTTGCGCGGTTTCAATCCTCGTGAAAGCTCACATCCAGTCTACAGCATGATCGTGTCGTAGCGCCGGACCAGCGTCTCCGTCGCCGGAATTCCCTAGGGTAAAATCTGCGTAAGATCGCGGCTCCGGTTTTCAACAAGGACTGTCAATGTTTCCAGAGCCGCGGGATCAATACCCTTGGCGAGATGGCGCTCCGTGAGACCTTGCGCGATGGACTCTACTTCGCTCGTCGAGTTAATGCAAAGCCCGAGAATGTGGTCGGCCAACTCCGTGACGGTGAATCCGCTCGCCGGCGCCGAGAGCGGAGCCTCGAAGGTCAAGCGCTCCTCCAAAGTGGCCCCCAACTCGACCGCCATCAGGGAGTCGAGGCCGATATCGGCAAGCGGCTTGCCGCGGTTCAAATTCTCTTGCGGGAGCCGCAAAATATGGGCGATTTCTTCGACGATCACGCCAATGATTTCCTTGCGCGCTTCTTCCAGGGGAAGCGTCGCGACCAGGGCGCGGATGTCCACCTTTCCGCGGTTGTCGGCGGCAGCCGCGTCATCCGCGCGAACGAGCCTGCTAAACGTCGGCGATTGCAGCAGCGGCAAATGGGCGCGCGCGGTCGACCAGTTCATCTCGCTAATGACGACAACGGCCTCATCGGGGGCCGTGCCCGGACCCGCTAGGGCTTCCGCCATGAGATTGAGTGCGTCGCGGGCGAGCATTGGCTTGACCCCCGCGCGGCTCGCGAGCATGTCCTTGACAAGGCGGTTTCGCGCCAGCAAGCCCACGTCCTCAATCCCTCCGAAGGCAACCGCGAGCGCGGGGCGGCCGGCCGCTCTTCTTTGCCGCGCTAGCCCTTCGAGGAAGCCATTGGCCGCGACATAACTGCCTTGACCGGGATTGCCGATCGCGGTGGTCGCCGAGGAGAATAGAACAAAATAGTCAAGCGGCAGATCGCGGGTAAGCCGGTCGAGGTTCTCGGCGCCCGTTACTTTCGGCGCCAGCACGTTTTTCAGCCGTTCGGCATCGAGGTTGGCGATAAGTGCATCGTCGAGCACCATTGCGGCATGAAACACCCCGGCAAGCGGCGGCAGGACGCGGCCAATCTTCCGAATGAGCTTCTCGACCGCGGCCGCGTCGGCGATATCGAGCGCCTCGGCGTGGACGTTTACCCCGCTAGCCGCAAGACTGGCGAGCGCCTCCCGCGCCTCGGGGCTCGCCGCGCCACTCCGCCCCGCAAGGACGAGATGACGCGCGCCGCGCTCGGCAAGCCAGTGCGCCGTCGCCAGACCGAATCCGCCGCAACCTCCGGTGATAAGATGGGTCTTGCCCGGCGCTGGCTCGAACCGCCGGCGCGGCGCAATTGCAAGCTCCCTTGCCTCAGGCGGCGTGATGACAATTTTGCCGACATGGCCGGACTGCTGCATCAGCCGCATCGCGTCGATGAATTCGCGCGCCCTGAAGGTGCGATACGGCAAAGGGGAGAATTCGCCTGCCGCGATAAGCCCGATGACGTCCTCGAACAACTGCCGGCCTTTGTCCGGTTGCGCGAGCATGAGCTGGTCGAGATCGACGCCGAAGTAGGTAAGGTTATTGCGGAACGGGCGCAGCCCGATATGGGTGTTCGTCAGAAAGTCGCGCTTGCCGAGTTCGACGAAACGGCCGAACGGTGCAAGCAACCCGACCGTAAGCTCCATCGC
>JBAUNU010000652.1:0-3278 GCA_049579405.1 Methylocella sp. | reverse complement strand
TGTAGACGCGGAGAGGCAATTCCCCTTGGATAAACTTAAACTCGACCTAGCGGCCGGGTTTTTAGGGGCAGCCATGAGGCGAAAACTCTTTCTATTGCAAGGCGGCGCCGCGCGTGCCAAGCAGGCGCATGAACCCCAAGCCAATAAGGGCTGCTCCATCTTCGCCCGCGCGCTTCGCTGGCACCCCACGCGGGCCAAAAATTTCCTTCGTCTCGCTTGGCTGTCCCAAGGCGCTCGTCGATAGCGAGCGGATCATCGGGGGTCTGCGCGCGGAAGGCTACGAGCTCGCCAAGACGCATCAAGACGCGGCGGCGGTCATCGTCAACACGTGTGGTTTTCTCGATAGCGCGAAGGCTGAATCGCTGGCCGCGATCGGCGCGGCGGCGGCCGAAAACGGCAAGGTCATCGTCACCGGCTGCATGGGCGCGGAGCCTGAAGCGATCTTGGAACAATTTCCAAATCTTCGCTGGATCTCCGGCCCGCAGGATTTTAACTCCGTCATGCGGGCGGTCCATGAAGCGGCCGCGCCGCCGCACGATCCTTTCCTCGATCTCCTGCCCCCGCAAGGCATCAAGCTCACCCCGCGCCACTATGCCTATTTAAAAATTTCCGAAGGCTGCAGCAACCGCTGCACCTTCTGCATCATCCCAAAACTGCGCGGCGATCTCGTCTCACGCAACGCCGCGGATGTGCTACGCGAGGCCGAAAAACTCGTCGCGGCGGGCGTCAAGGAGCTTCTTATCATCTCGCAAGACACGAGCGCCTATGGAGTTGATCTGAAATATGCGGAAAGCTCTTTTCGCGAGCGTCCGGTCAGGGCGAAATTTTTCGATCTCGCGCGGGAACTTGGGGTATTCGGCGTCTGGGTGAGGCTCCATTACGTCTATCCCTATCCGCATGTCGACGAGGTGATCGAACTGATGGCGGAGGGCAAGATTTTGCCCTATCTCGACATTCCGTTTCAGCACGCAAGCCCAAAAATCCTGCGCGCGATGAACCGGCCGGGTAACTGCGAGAAAATGCTTGAGCGGATTTCGAAATGGCGCACGGTCTGCCCCGAGCTCACGCTGCGCTCGACCTTCATTGTCGGCTTCCCAGGCGAGACGGAAGATGATTTCAAGCTTCTCCTCGACTGGCTTCAAGACGCAAAAATCGACCGCGCCGGCGCCTTCAAATATGAGCCGGTCCGGGGCGCGGCCGCGAACGATCTCGGTTTAATCCCCGTGGCGCCGGAGGTTTCAAAAATCCGTTACAAGCGCTTCATGGAGCATTGCCAGAAAATCAGCGCCCGCAAGCTCAAGGAGAAAATCGGCAAGCGCTTGGCGGTGATTGTCGATCAAGGAGGGGCACGCGCCGCCCAAGGCCGCACGGCGGGCGATGCGCCCGAAATCGACGGCAAGGTTCATATCGTCTCGCGCCGCCCTTTGCGGCAAGGCGACATCGCCACCGTGAAAATCGAGCGGGCGGGAGCCTACGATCTCCATGGAACTGCGATTTAGGGCGGCCAAACATCAGACTAGGAGTTGCTAAGATGGGATGGTTCGTTCGATATATCGATGACGAATTGAAGCACGAAATGCTTTCGCTCGATTTGGCGACCGAAGAGGAAGCTCTCGAAGAGGCTTGGAATTTGGCGCAAGGCGACAATGAAATTGTGGCTATCGAAGGGCCGGATGAAGAGTCCGTTCCAATGGTGGAGATAGAGGCGTGGTTCGAGCAACGTTCCGCCTCGAGCAAAACGGAGTCTTCGTCCTGACGCGGCTCGCGGGCACAGGGCGCTGCCGCCTGGCTTGCTAGGCTAGCCCGCTCCAACACCTTGCGACATTGTCTCATGCGGCTTTTTTCTTCGGCGCGATCAATTTGCGATTGACAAGCACCTCGGCGATCTGAATCGCGTTCAGCGCCGCGCCCTTGCGCAGGTTATCGGCGACGCACCACAGCGAGAGACCGTTCTCGACCGTCGCATCCTCGCGGATGCGGGAGATGTAGGTCGCGTCCTCGCCGGCCGCTTCATGCGGCGTGATCGAGCCGCCGGGCTCGCGCTTGTCGATTACGAGACAGCCGGGGGCCTCCCGCAATATTTCCCGCGCCTCATCGGCGCTGATCGGGTTGGCGAACTCGATGTTAACCGCTTCCGCATGGCCGATGAAGACCGGCACGCGCACGCAGGTCGCGGTGAGCTTGATCTTGGGGTCGAGGATCTTCTTCGTCTCCGCCATCATCTTCCATTCCTCCTTGGTGTATCCATCCTCCATGAACACGTCGATCTCGGGGATCACGTTGAAGGCGATACGCTTGGGGAATTTCTTGGCCGTGACGGAATCGGACACGAAAATCGCGCGGGTCTGGGAAAACAGCTCATCCATGGCCTCCTTGCCGGCGCCGGACACCGATTGATAGGTCGCAACGACGACGCGCCTGATCTTCGCCTTTTCGTGCAGCGGTTTCAATGCGACCACAAGCTGGGTCGTGGAACAATTCGGATTTGCGATGATGTTGCGCTTGGCGAAACCCGTGATCGCGTCGGCGTTCACCTCTGGCACGATCAGAGGCACGTTGGAATCGTAGCGCCAGGCGGACGAATTATCGATGACGACGCAGCCTTGGCCCGCAATTTTTGGCGCCCATTCCTTCGACACCGCGCCGCCCGCCGACATGAGGCAGATATCGGTTCCGCTGAAATCAAAGTTTTCCAGCGATTTGCATTTCAAAATCTTGTCGCCGAAAGAGACCTCCGTGCCGATCGAGCGGGGCGACGCAAGCGCCACGATCTCATCGGCCGGAAACCGGCGCTCGGCGAGAATATCGAGCATTTCGCGCCCGACGCTTCCGGTCGCGCCAACAACGGCAAGCTTGAAACCCATCTTCTGCTCCGTCCCTAAATCGCGTTGTATTTCCGCCAGCGGCCCGCCGCTTCAGCGGCTCGTTGCATAGGCGATGTTGGCGAGAGCCGCAACGAGTGGTGCGCCTTAATCCGCTTTCCCGGACGAGGCGCTCATTTGCTGCGATGCCCGAGCCGGTCAAGGACCGGTCGCCCGCATGGGCAGCATGTTCTGGTTCAGATGGTACATGATCCAGAGCGAGCCGCCGATGAGCAGCGCGACGATAAGCACGCCAAAAGCCAGCGCAAGCACCTTGTTGGTGTTGTCCGGAGCCGTCGTGATGTGGACAAAGAAAACCAGGTGCACGCCAATCTGTGCGATGGCGAGCACGACGAGCGCGACCGCAAGTCCCGGCCCCCAGATCAAGTCAGTGCCCACCAAATAGAACGAGATCAC
>JBAUNU010000651.1:0-3814 GCA_049579405.1 Methylocella sp. | reverse complement strand
GATCTTCACCGCTCCCGTCACCCCTTCGATTTTCCGCTTGCGCGGCTGCCTCCCCGGCGGCGCCTGCTCGCTCGCCCGCATTGCCCTTCGCAAGCGCCAATGGGACCGGAGCTTGCTTGGCCCACGGACCGGCGCTAATATTTCATATTTCCTTCCCAAACGATACACCGTTCGCGCCGGAACCCGAAAGTCCCCTGGTTAATCGCGTGGAAGTTAGAAGCATTATACTTGTTTAGGCCCGGCGGTTGTGATAAATCCAATCATGGCAAGCGTTATCATATTTGGGAGACGTCCTGCAGGCCGCCGGACAACGCCGGCCCCTGGCGGCACGCCCGTTGGGCCGGAGCCTACGCCGGAGCCAGATATGACGGATGCTGTCACCGAAGGGATTAGGTGGCGGTAAGCGCCTTATTCCGCGTCATTTGAGGTGCCGACGATGCAATCAATCTCGAAGCAGAAAACACCGTTGGCCTTCAGCACGGATTTCAGCAGTTCCCCGCGCTTTCTCCAGACACCGCTGTGCGCTTTCTGCTCGGCGACGTCGATTTCCTCGAGCTTCTTGACAAGCGTCTCGATCGAATCGAGGAGCTGCCGGCAGCGCTCTGAGTTAATGAATGCATAGAGTTCCGCCGTCTTCTCGTCGCGCGCTTCGTTGCTTACGCGCAACTCGTGCGTCAGGATAATATGCCCGCGAACAAGCTCTGCCAGCCAGCGCACACGCGCCGGGCAGGCAAGAATGACGTGCTCGCGCATGCAAAACTGGAGCTCTCCGGCCGGGAATTTATTGGTCGAGAGAATTGCATGGTCGGCTTTCTCCGCGATCTGATCATCGCGCAGCTTGGTGGCGTACTCGGTCTTCCAGTCGCCGCGATTCTTCCGGTCGTAGACGATTTTGCCACAAGCTTTTCCGTTCTGGACCACATCGTGGACGATGTCAGCGCCCATGGCACCCTTCTCGACGCGCCTGATCCTGTCGTCCGGGAACGCCGCCCTCAGCAGCTCAAAGAGTTCGAGCTCGGCGCCTTCGCCGTGTTCGCCGGCCGTTTTCTGCTGCAGGCGGCGCTGCATGTCGTGCAGCTCCTCTTCAAGCTTCATCCGCGTTTCGAGATTCGTTGCCCGCTCGGCATTGACGGCCGCAATCTTGTCTTTTTCCATAACTTCCCGCTGAGAATCGATTTGCTCTTTCAGGGTTTTCTCATGTTGTTCCGAGAGTTTCGAGAGCTTGCCCTCCGCCTCTGCAAACTTCGCTTGGGCGTCAGCGAGCACTTTATCCTTGTCAGCGATCTTGTCGCGCACGAGCATTTCGGCTGTCTTGGTCGCCTCTTGACGGAAACGAATGGCTTCCACCGCTGCATCTTCTTTCAATTTCCCGACTTCAGCCTCTCTGGCCTTGCGAAGCTCGTCGAGCTGAAGCGCATATTGCTGTTCGAGCTTCGCCGTGATCGCGTGCATTTGCTCGCGCTCGCGTGCCGCGATCTTGCCGCGGATCTCTTCGAGTCTCTTGGGAGGAATTTCTTGCTCGCACCACGGGCACGTCGCACCGTCGATGTGCAGATGAGGTGACTGAGGCTTCAGGAACGACGAGGTGGGGGCTGACTGCGGAATCATAAATATATCTCCATTTCTCCAAACCTGATATCCACGCCGCCCGACTTTCTCTGCGATGCTAGGGCGCCTGCGGGGACCGGTTATCCTTGCGTGAAGGCGCCAGAAAATAGTCTCGCGTTGGCAACGGGCATTCTTGGGACTCTAGGTCATGATGTCATCGCACAAGAGCTTTCCGAGATCTCAGAAAATCCGTCGGCGGACGCCGGTAATCCTTCGGCGGGCGCCGTGCGGCTGCTTCGCGAGGCAAGCGCATTGGTGCGCGCAATCGCGGCTCCAGCGACCGGCAAGGAAGCGTGGCTTCTGGTCTCCCGTCTGCTTCCGGCATGGAAGTACAGCCGCGTTCGGGAGGTCTATTCTGCATTGTCACCCGTATCAAAATCTCAGGGGAGGAAATCGAGGAGGAGATGAATTGGCTGGCCCATGACCTTTGCGGGGCTCGCCAAAGAAATTTCTAGCTCCTATCGGCACCGGCGAATGGCGGCTTTCGCCATCGGGACCGCTGGCCCGGCCCGCCGCGATTGATTTCAAAAAAGCCAAATCGAATCATGTTTCGTATACGAATCCCGAAATCACCTCATGACAAGTGCTTTTTTCACGATCTCGATGACGAGATGTATATACTCGCTTTCATCTCTCCCGTGCCGATCGAGCGCTTGGATCATGAAGCAGCATTCAAGCGACGCGGCTCTGAGACAAAAGACCGATGCCCGCTGACCTTCGCCGCGCTGCCCGCGCGCTGATTTCCGTTTCTGATAAGACCGGCCTCGCCGGTTTCGCGCGCGGTCTTGCCGGCTTTGGTGTTGAGCTTGTGGCGACCGGCGGCACGCGCAAGGCGCTTGCCGATGCCGGTCTGCCGGTCCGCGATGTCTCCGATCTGACCGGCTTTCCCGAACTCCTGGACGGAAGGGTGAAAACCCTGCACCCAAAAGTCCATGGCGGGCTTCTGGCCGTACGGGAAAATCCGGAGCATGAGGCGGCGATGCTGGCGCATGGCATCGCGCCGATCGATCTCCTCGTGGTGAATCTTTATCCTTTCGAGGCGGCGATCGAGAGGGCCGCCAGTTTCGCCGATGGCATCGAAAATATCGACATCGGCGGCCCGGCGATGATCCGTGCCGCCGCCAAGAATTACTACGATGTCGCGGTCGTCGTGGACCCCGGCGATTACGCCCAAATCCTCGCAGAATTGACGGCGCACGGCGGTTGCACGGCGCAAAAATTGCGCCAGGAACTCGCGCAAAAAGCGTTTGCGCGCACCGCCGTCTATGACGCGGCGATCTCGAACTGGCTCGCCGCGGAAATGGGGCTTGCCGCGCCCGCGTATCGTGCGTTTGGCGGCAAGCTTGCGTCTAACTTGCGTTATGGCGAGAACCCGCATCAGACCGCCGCTTTCTATACGTCGGGAGAGCATCGTCGCGGGGTCGCGACGGCACGCCAGGTGCAGGGCAAGGAACTCTCCTACAATAACGTCAACGACACCGACGCCGCATTCGAACTCGCTTCCGAATTCGATCCGGCGCGGACCGCCGCCGCCGCGATCATCAAGCACGCCAATCCCTGCGGCGTCGCCGAGGCGGAAAATCTGGCTACGGCCTATGAGCGCGCGCTGCGTTGCGATCCGGTCTCGGCGTTCGGCGGCATCGTCGCGTTGAACCGCAAGCTCGATGCGAAGGCCGCCGAGGTGATTATGAAGATTTTCACCGAGGTCATCATCGCGCCGGAGGCCGACGATGCGGCCATCGAAATCGTCGCCGCCAAGAAAAACCTGCGTCTCCTCCTGACCGGCGGCGTGCCCGATCCGCGTGGGAAGGGTTGGACCTTTCGTCCGGTCGCAGGTGGTTTTCTTGCGCAAACCCGCGATAATGCAAATGTCGACGACATCGATTTGCGCGTCGTCACCAAGCGCGCGCCAAACGAGATGGAATGGTACGATCTCAAATTCGCCTTCCGGGTTGCCAAGCATGTGAAGTCGAACGCGATCGTCTACGCCAAGGATGGCGCGACGGTGGGGATTGGCGCGGGCCAGACGAGCCGCGTCGATTCTGCGAGGATCGCGGTTATGAAAGCCGCCGAAGCCGCGAGCGCCGCCGGCCTTCCCGAAAGTCTCGCCAAGGGATCGGTCGTCGCGTCGGATGCGTTTTTTCCGTTCGCCGACGGCCTGCTTGCCGCCGCCGAAGCGGGCGCGACGGCGATCATTCAGCCGGGC
>JBAUNU010000650.1:0-8060 GCA_049579405.1 Methylocella sp. | reverse complement strand
GCTGAAGAGACGTCGCGGCGTCACGTTGCGCCGTTTGCGCTTGATCAAATTGCTGGGTCGGCACATAAGCTTTACCCGCGAGGGGCCGAAGCCTTTCGGCGGTGCGCGTCGCAAGCTCAAGGTTCGTCTGCGCACGCTTGATCTGTTCAGCTGCGATCGTCGCGTTGGATTTCTCCGTCGCGATGGCGCGCCGCCGCGTATCAAGCGTGCCTACGGCAACCCCCAAATCAGCCTCGGCCTGCTCGACCGCCAAGCGATAAGGCACTGAGTCAATGCGAAAGAGAAGATCGCCCTTTGAAACCTTGGCATTCTCAGTAACCGGCAATTCGATAATTCTGCCGCCTACCACCGAAGCGACATGAACGACGTCGGCATCGATCGTGGCATCGTCGGTAGATGGATGGATTGAAATCCAGTGCTCAACATAGATCGCTACTGCGACGGCGATCGCGATGATCGCGATCGAGATTACTTTGCCGCGAGATGAACGATGAGGTTTGCCGGCCGACTTCATGCTCACGGCCCGAACCAGATGAGTCAGGTCAGCGCCGCGACGACAAGACCGACCGACGAACACACAAAGAGCTGGAACGGAAGAATGCTATCGAGCCCCGCGGCGACGAAGATGCCGCGGGCGGCGATCGCCCCAAAGATTCCAATGAAAGCGCATAACATCCATGCCGGGAAGAATGCGCCAAACAGCACAAAGGACGGCGCGCCATGACTTGCGCATCCGGCAAAAGCCGGCAGCGTAATGAAAATCAACAGCGTGGATTTACGCGTAGTCTGCGTCCCCATGCTCGCGCCAAATTCTTTCCACATATCAGTGCGCGCGACTAAGATCGAAAAGCTCATGAATCCGTTCGGAGAACCAGGTGCTTAACCTTCCCTTCTCCTCGCTCTCGTCGCGCTCAACGATGGCGAGCGCACGACCAGCATTTTGCTGCTGAGCAAGCGCACGACTAAGCTCCTGGGCGATCTGCGGTCTTGCCTCCAGAACGGGGGCAAGGTCCCTCTTCGCTAGCTCGTAGACGGTAGAGGGAGCGAGCGCGGTGACACTCGCACCGCAAGAGGCTCCCGTCAGCAATCCGATCTCTCCGAAAACATCTCCTGGTCCAAACCGCAGCAGCTCTGTCTCGCCCCTCTTGTCCCTTTTTGTGACCGAGAGGACGCCGTTACCAACGATGAAAAGCGACTGAAGAACAGTCCCAGGTTCGACCAGTGTGTCGCCTTTCTCGTACGAGATTTGCGTCAGCTTCGCGGCAATTGATGCCCGCTCGTTAGGCATCAAGGCAGCAAAGATTGCTACGATATCGAGCATTCTCTCTGGGCCCGTCTTTTCTGTCTTCACAGCTTCTTCTTCGCGAGCCGGATAATGCCCGTTCTTGGGTGCCGCCAGTTGGGCACCAGCGACGGCAACATGCCGAAAAATGAGATCGAACAATTCATTCTGTGCCGCGGTGGCAGAATCAAGCTGGTCGATGAAGAATGTGATTTCATATCCCGTCTGCGATGCATCGATCGACGTTACACGGACGGTCGGCCTAGGCATGGCTAAGATTGATCGAGAGTTGAGGACGGCCAGCTCAAAAATATTTGTTCCGCCTGCTGGCGGCGTTCTGGAATCGAGCTGGACCGCAATGGTGATTCCATGAACGTTTGACGGAAAATTCGCATTCAGTATCTTTGATTTCGCGATGGTGCTGTTTGGCACGATCGCTAGATCTCTCCGTGAGGTTAAGACGTGCGTAGCGCGCCAGTTTATTTCGATAACATGGCCCTCCGTGCCTCCCTCGATATTGATCCAGTCACCCGGCCGGTACGGGCGGCTGAGACTGAGCACGAGGCCTGAAAACACATCGTTCAACGTGCTTTGAAGTGCGAGGCCTAAGACGATGGCGATGGCGCCGGAAGTGACAAGCAAGCCTTGGACAGGGAGATCGAACACATACGCGATGATGGCGAAAGTCGCGGCCAGATAGATTAGAGCGGAAAGGAGGTCCTGGATCAGCTTGCCTTCATGTCGTCGGTGTTCGAACACGACAACGCTACGAACTAAGGCGACCAAGAACCAAGCCGCCCAAAACCACCAAGCAATCTTCAATGTGCCAACTATGACGTCATGAAATGGCGTGCCAGTCGAGTGCAGCGGTTCATAGGGAACAATACCATTGTGCAGAAGAAGCAGGGTCAATAAAACTAAAAAGACGACCCGGACAATTGCGCGCCACATCGGCTGTTGCTTGAACAGTAATCGACTTACGAGTGCGCCGGTCGCCATGAGCACAAACGCGCCGAGGAGAGGATCGCGTGCGGCTGCTTCGGCGAGAGTAGTCGAGTCAACCATCTTTGCCGTTCTCGCCTAGGAGCCAAACCGACACCTCACATCTGCACGTAGCGTTCGTCTCCACGGTCAAGACCTCAGTAGGTGTGCGACCACAGTCGATGGCAAGAAGGTGTCTTTGCCGTCGCGGTCCCGTTGCTATTCCCGTCAGCAGGATTCCTCCCATACCACGACGCGATCAAGTCGGGCGATTTGGCGCGACGAGCATGACAGCGAGCGAGTCGATCAA
Source organism: Methylocella sp. (assembly GCA_049579405.1). GTDB lineage: Bacteria > Pseudomonadota > Alphaproteobacteria > Rhizobiales > Beijerinckiaceae > Methylocapsa. The sequence continues at coordinate 5,487 of JBAUNU010000650.1, read as the reverse complement.
GCTCGTTTTCTGGGCAAACCCAACGGGCCCCTGCGGATCGAGGACAATAAGTTGACAGGCCGTTAGGACAATCGGCGCCATGAAGACTGCGCAGCGCGCAGTCCGGGCATTCGCCGAACGAAGGCGCCACAAAGATCCTGTTCTGTCTGGCGGCCCGTCTGGCTTCCCGTGTGGATCGGCACGCGACGGGGCCCCCCAACTGTGATGGCTGCGGTTGGTCTCGCGTCTTCATGATCCCTTCTCTCCCCTACGCTGGATTTGAATCGACATTCAACGGGCAGCCTTGGCGAGAATGAAGTTGCAGCTTTACAAAGATTTTGGCAACCCTCGACAGGAAGGCTCAGCCGCCTATGTGGGGAATATCGTTGAGGGGAATATCGTTGAATATGGTCTGACTTCGAAGCAACAAGGAAGCAGCTCCTTGGACTGGGACGAAATCGAACGGGGCTGGAACGAGCTGAAGGGCGAAGTCAAGCGGCAGTGGAGCAAGCTGACTGATGAGGATATTGAATTCGTCAAAGGCAAATATGCCGAACTGCTCGGCCTCCTTCAGGAGCGTTATGGTCACGCGAAGGAGCAGGCCGAGCGAAGCGGCTCAAGGTAGACGTCGCCGCCGAGCTCACGGCGCTTGGCAATGACGTTGCAAGCCTGAGCGCATCGGTTGGCGATCTCGTGCGCCGGCAGGCTGCCGCAACGGCTGGCCTCGATCACGCGCTCGCAGCCGCCAAACTGGAGCTCGAGGAAAAAGCGGAGGAAGTGATCGACCAGATCAAAGGGGCCGTGGTGCGAATGTCAGTCATAGCGGCCCTCGCCGTCGCCGCGGCGATTTTTGCCCTGCTGGCCTTCATCACCGGGCTTGTGGCCTTTTACGCGTGGCTCGAGCCCGCCTTTGGAGTATTACAGGCGCTTGGTATCGTTGGCGGGGTTCTGGCTGTGATCGCGTTGGTATTGGTCGGTGCCGCGATGTTTGTGGGCCGCGGGAGAACAACTTCGTCGCGCGCAGCGAGACGGGGGAGCGTCATCGGCGCACTTGAAAGGGAGGAGTGACGCATGCGCATCGGTCTATTCATTCCTTGCTATATCGACGCATTTTTCCCGGAGGTCGGCATTGCCACTCTCGAGCTTTTGGAGCGGTTTGGCCACGAGGTCGAGTGACCGCGCTCGGCCCGATGATCGGCTATAACAAGGCTTCCGCCATCGCGCACAAGGCGAATGACGAAGGCCTGACCCTGAAGGAGGCCACGCTCCAGTCCAGCGACATCGACGAGGAGCGGTTCGACGAAATCGTCGCCCCCCGGACGATGGTCGGGCACGGGGTCGGCGGAAGTTGAAGGCCCGACGTCGTTCCGGGTCTCCATTGTGGGGGTCGGCCTAACGAGAATGCTCTATGCATGAGCGCCCACTGAAGCAGGGACGCCCCGTTTGCTGGGCTGGGGCGTAAAGCGATGACGACGATCGGGAGAGGCAAATGTCACAAACAGTTGCGGACGTTTTGGTCAGCGTGCTCGATCAGACCGGGGTTAAGCAAATATTCGGACTGATCGGCGACTCATTGAATCCGCTAGCCGACGCGCTTCGTCGAAGCAATATCGAATGGGTTGGTGTCCGTCATGAGGAAGGAGCGGCTCTGGCCGCCGCCGGCCAAGCCAAGCTCACAGGCCAGCTCGCGGTGTGTGCCGGCACCACCGGCCCGGCAGCACGCATCTCGTTGCCGGCCTCTATGAAGCCAGCCGCGACCATGCGCCCGTTCTGGCTCTCTCTGGTGACATGCCCCGCAAGATGCAGGGGATTGATTTCTTCCAGACGACACAGCCAGACCTTCTTTTCCGCGACGTCTCCCTCTATACGGAAACAATCGCATCCCCAGAGCAGGCGCCGGGCGTCATTCACCAGGCAATCGCGGCGGCCTATGCGGGCCGGGGCGTCGCCCATTTGACGCTTCCGCAAGACGTCATCGCGGCCAGGGCGGACGGAGAGTTTTCCAGCGTGGCAACCTTGAAGCCGCGGCCGGAGTTTGCCGCGAGTGCCGAAGATATCGCCGAGATCGCCCGCCGGATCGACCAGGCGGACAGCGTAGTGATCATGTGCGGGGGCGGCTGCCACGGGGCAGCAGATCTCTTGCGCACCCTCTCGGACCGGCTCAAGGCGCCGCTGATCCATTCGGTCAAGGGCAAAGACATCATGCCATATGATGACCCCCGATGGATGGGTGGCATCGGCATGATCGGCACCAAGCCCGTGTACAATGCCGTCATGGGCTGCGATCTGTTGCTGATGGTCGGGACGGATTATCCATACTCGAATTTCCTGCCAAGCAAAGGGATCGTCATCCAAATCGACGAGCGGCCGCAAGTGCTTGGGCGGCGCGCTCCGACCGTGTTCGGCGCCGCCGGCTCAGCTCGCCCGACCCTTAAGCTGCTGCTCGACCAGGTCGCCGCCAAGACCCACACCCGCTTTTGGGACAAAATGACTCAGGAGCGTCAGAAGTGGGATGAGATGCTGGACGAGCAGGCCGATCCAGGGCGGAGCAAGGATCGCATCCATCCGCAGGCGGTGGCCCGAGCGGTCAGCGATCTCGCCAAGCCCGATGCGATATTCGTTTTCGACACCGGTCTCAACACACTCTGGTCCGGCAACTGGATCCGGCAAAGTGGATCGCAGCGGATTATCGGTTCCTTCAACAACGGGGCCGTGGGGACAGCGCTTGCTCAGGCCAACGGGATACATGCGCTGGATCGCTCGCGCCAGGTTATTGCGCTCTGCGGCGATGGCGGATTCAATATGCTGATGGGCGAATTTCTGACCGCGGTGCATCATAAGCTGCCAATCAAGGTGGTAATCTACAACAATTCCGCCTTCGGGCTGATCACCTTGGAGGCGGAGAGCGTGGGCCTGCCGCCATTCCGGGAAGGCATCGAATTTCCTAATCCCGACTTTGCAGTTCTGGCGCGTGCCTGCGGCGGTCATGGTTTTACAGCCCGGCAGCCGGGCGAATTGAAAGCGGCGCTCGCCGAGGCCTTCGCTATCGATGGCCCGGCAATCGTGGACGCCGTTGTCGTTGCAAACGAGCTGCCAAACCTGCCGCATCTCGACTTGGATATGGTCGAGCACTTCGCTCTGGCAAAGATCAAGGAAGCTCTTCTCGCCGTAACCGGTCGATGACGGGAGCGGACAGAACGGGCCTAATCCGCTTCTTTAAAACAAAGCCGTTACAAGGAGACGTGACCATGGCAACCACTGCGGCCATGGCAACCACTACGGTCAGTACCGACACTCCGCGCCACGATGCGGCGCGCGACAATGCCCGCCCCCTCGACGAGTTGAGGACGAGCGTCGGGCGCCGCCAACGCATGCGCATCGGGCTTTTCATCCCCTGCTTCATCGATGCCTTCTTCCCGGAAGTTGGCATCGCGACCTTGGAACTGTTGGAGCGGTTCGGCCACGAGGTCGTGTATCCGCGCGACCAGACCTGTTGCGGGCAGCCGATGGCGAATAGCGGGTTCAACGCGGAAGCGGCCGGCACCGAGGCGCTGTTTGTGCGCAACTTCTCCGGCTTCGACTACGTCGTGGCGCCTTCCGGCAGCTGCGTCCACCATGTGCGGGACAATTTCGACGCCATCGAGCAGACCGACGTCGTGAAGGTGATCCGCGCACGAACCTACGAGCTGGTCGAGTTCCTGCACGACATCCTGAAGGTCGACGCATTTCCCTGGGCCAGATTCCCGCATCGGGTCGGTCTGCACAACAGTTGCGGCACCTTGCGCCAGCTCAAGCACGCGCGGCCGTCCGAGCTGCACGAGCCGTTCTTTTCCAAGCCCTTGGACCTGCTATCGAAAGTCGAGGGGATCGAATTCGTCACTCCGGCGCGGCCGGACGAATGCTGCGGCTTTGGCGGTACCTTCTCGGTGTTCGAGGAGGCCGTTTCCACCAAGATGGGCTACGACAAGGTCACCGACCATGCGCGGGCCGGCGCCGAGTACATCGTCTCGGCCGACAGCTCGTGCCTGATGCATCAACAGGGCTGCGCCGAGCGCTTCGGTGTTCCGATGAAGTTCATCCACATTGCCCAGATTCTGAACGGAGCCAGCGCATGAGCACTGCACGCGAGAAGTCCGGCGACGACCGCGCCATGCTGCATCCCGAGCTGCGCGCCGAGGACGATCCCGATGCCATCATCCGCGATGGCCGCCGTCTCGATCACGCCGAGGGCGCGTCGAGGCCATTGCGGGCACGTCCCGAGCCGCAGCCGCGTGGTGCCAAGGTCCACGGCAATCGGCCAATCGACCAGGCAGAGGCCGCCGCGCGCTTCATCGCCGCGCCCGAGCACGAGAAGATGCATGACGAGCGGCTCTGGGACCTGCGCCAAAAGCGCGACCGTGAGATGCACGTCATTCCGGAATGGGAGGAGCTTCGGTCGCTCGCTTCGGCGATCAAGGAGCACACGCTCACCCATCTCGACGAGTATCTCGACCAGTTCGAGGCCAATGCGAGATCGAATGGGATCCATGTGCATTGGGCACGAGACGGTGCCGAGCACAACCAGACGGTGCACGACATCTTGCGCGACCACGGCGCGACGTTGCTGATCAAAAGCAAGTCGATGCTGACCGAGGAGTGCGGCTTCCGGCCCTACATGGCCTCGGTTGGCATCGAGGTGATCGAAACCGATCTCGGCGAGCGCATCCAGCAGCTCGACGACGAAGACCCGAGCCATGTCGTCGTGCCGGCCGTGCACAAGCTGCGCACCGACGTGGCTGCGGTATTCGCCCGGATGCTCGGCACCGACCCTGACAACAGCGATGTCCACTACCTCGCCGAGGCGCAGCGCGAGGCGACGCGCCCGCTGATCCTCAATGCCGACGCCGGCATGACCGGCTGCAATTTCGCGGTCGCCGAGACCGGCACCTTCGTCGTCTGCACCAACGAAGGGAACGCCGACCTGTCGGCCAACGTGCCGAAGCTGCATATCGCCTCGATCGGCATCGAGAAGATCATCCCGCGCCTGGAGCACTTGGCGGTGTTTGTCCGCCTTCTGTCACGCAGCGCCCTCGGCTCGCCAATAACCCAGTACACCTCGCACTTCCGCGGCCCGCGGGCGGGCGGCGAGATGCACGTGGTGCTGGTCGACAACGGCCGGTCCGAGCGCCTGGGCATGGCGGAGTTCTGGACGTCGCTGAAATGCATCCGCTGCGGTGCCTGCATGAACACCTGCCCGGTATATCGGCGCAGCGGCGGCCTGAGCTACGGGGCCACTTATTCCGGCCCAATCGGCCTCATCATCGATCCAACCTTCAACGCACGCAAATACAGCAACCTGCCCTTCGCTTCGACCTTGAATGGCAGCTGCAGCAACGTCTGCCCGGTCAAGATCAACATCCACGAGCAGATTTATGCGTGGCGGCGCGTGCTCGTGGAGCGGCACGAGGTGCCGTTCGCGAAACAGGCGGCGATGAAGGCGGCCGGCGAATTGCTGTCGCACCCCGCCGC
>JBAUNU010000649.1:0-2009 GCA_049579405.1 Methylocella sp. | reverse complement strand
GGGGCAAAGGCTGGAGCGCTGGGGCGCCGTGGCATACAATGGAAGAAAGCAAGGCCTCGCGCATCTTGCAGCGAGGCTCGCGATCGCGCGTGCCGCGCGGATAAAACTTGAGAGCGAGCGAGCGGCCTCGACCCGGCAACGAGTTGATGCTTTGACCAGACGGATGAAACACGGTTTTGGCTCGCGCACAGCGCGCGAGGCGGAACGGCTCAATGCGTTTGGGCAAAAGTTGCAGCGGCTCCGGACAGCGGGCAACGGCGGAAAGGAGCAAGCGCTCAAACACCTTGCGGCGAGGCTCGGGAGTGCCCGGGCCACCCTGATAACGCTTGAACGCACGAGGGCCGAGGCGGCGCGCCAACGCCTTCACGCTTTGGCCGGGCGCATGAAACCCGGTTTTGATTCACGCATTGCCGCGCACCGGGCGCGCATTAATTCCCTGGAGCAGGTCGTCACCAGTCTCGATTATCGGCAAGTTCTGACGCGGGGCTTCGCGCTCGTGCGCGACGGAAATAATAAACTCTTGCGCCGGGCGGCGGACATGGTCGATGGCGCGGATCTCGATATCGAATTTGCCGACGGCCACAAAACGGCGATCGCGGCCACCCAAAAAGTCGCCTCTCCGCTCAAACGCGCGGCCAGCGGGGGCCCGCGGAAACGCGAACAAGGTTCGCTGTTCTGACAAGGTTGCGTCCGGGCGCGCTATATGACCCGGCGCCGCCGGTCCGGCGGGAACTTGGCGCATGTCCTTACGCTTACATGCGAGTGCGGGGCCTTGATAGCGAGCGCCGGCGGCGCACAATCCCAGCCAGGCCTGGTTGGCGTCCTACGACGAAAAAAACTTGAACGAAGGGGATTTTCCGTTGTTTACATCGCCGCTGCCTCGGCGAACCGGTCAACTCGCGCGCTCCGGTCCGGCTGGCAGGGAGTAGCCGCCACCCGGCTTCTTCTTCTTCTTGCCGCCGAATTGAGATGATTTTTCGAACCTGATCGGTCATGACGGATTTTCCCGGCGCCAATCGCCGCGCCTTACCCCGCCGGCCCAGAGTTGCACAGACCATGAGCAAGCCAGTACGAATTGCGCTCGACGCCATGGGCGGTGACCATGGACCGGAAGTGATCGTTCCGGGTGCCGCCCGCGCGCTGCGGCGGCGGCCCGATATGAAATTTCTGTTTTTTGGCGATGCCGCCATCATCCAGCCGCTTCTCGATGCCGAGCCGGGGCTTTCCGGGGTCTCCAGCTTGCATCATACCGGCGTTTCGGTTCGGATGGATGCCAAGCCCAGTCAGGCGTTGCGCGCCGGCCGCCGGACATCCTCGATGTGGCTTGCCATCGAGGCGGTGAAGAAGAATGAAGCCGACGTCGCGGTTTCGGCCGGCAACACCGGCGCCTTGATGGCCATGGCGAAAATTTGCCTGCACATGATGCCGGGGGTCGGCCGCCCGGCGATCGCCGCGATCTGGCCTACGACCCGGGGCAAGTCGATCGTCCTCGATCTCGGGGCGTCCATCGGCGCCGATGCGCGGCATCTTGTCGATCTTGCCGCCATGGGCTCCGCGATGGCGAGGATCGTCCTTTCCATCGAACGGCCCGCCGTAGGTTTGCTCAATATCGGTGTCGAGGAAATCAAGGGCATCGACGAGGTCAAGGCCGCCTCCCGCTTGCTGCGCGAGACCAGTCTGCCAAATATCGACTACCGGGGTTTCGTCGAAGGCGACGACATTGGCAAGGGAACGGTCGATGTCGTGGTCACTGAAGGCTTCGCCGGCAATATCGCCTTGAAGACCGCGGAAGGGACAGCCAATCAGATCGCTCAATATCTGCGTGAAGCGCTTGGCCGCGATTTTATGTCGAAGATAGGCTATTATCTAGCGCGCCATGCCTTCGCGGCATTGAAGGCCAAGATGGATCCGCGCAACGTCAACGGCGGGGTGTTTCTCGGCCTTAACGGCGTGGTCATCAAGAGCCACGGCGCCTCCGACGTGGTCGGCACGGCGCACGCGGTGGAAAT
>JBAUNU010000648.1:0-2800 GCA_049579405.1 Methylocella sp. | reverse complement strand
GTTTCCACCTTGCTCTGGGCAAACCTTCGCAATCATTACGTGTGGATCGTGCTTTTGGTCATGGCCGGATTCGGCATGATAGGCTTCTACGATGATTTACTGAAGGTGACGAAACAGACGCAAAATGGTTTTTCGGGGCGGCGGCGGCTTGCCGTGGAAGTGGCCATCGCCATCATCGCCTGCTTCGCGATGATGGAACTCGGAACGGCGCACACGACGGGCCTCGCCCTGCCGGCGGTCAATGGTTTCGTCGCCGACCTCGGCGTTTTTTTTCTCGCCTTCGGATCTTTCGTGATCGTTTCCGCCGGCAACGCGGTCAATCTCACGGACGGCCTCGACGGCCTCGCGATCGTGCCCGTGATGATCGCCGCGGCGGCCTTCGGGATCATCGCTTATCTCGCCGGTAATGCAATATTCTCGACTTACCTCGGGATTAATTTCGTTCCCGGCGCGGGCGAGCTCGCCGTCGTTTGCGGCGCGTTGATCGGCGCCGGTTTGGGCTTTCTTTGGTTCAACGCGCCGCCCGCGCAGATCTTTATGGGAGATACGGGTTCGCTCGCGCTCGGCGGCGCGCTTGGCACGATAGCGGTCGCCGTCAAGCACGAGATCGTCCTTGCCATCGTCGGCGGTCTCTTCGTTCTCGAAACCCTGTCGGTCATCGTGCAGGTCGTTTCCTTTAAGCTCACCGGCAGGCGGGTCTTCAAGATGGCGCCCATCCATCACCATTTCGAGCAGCTTGGCTGGTCCGAGCCGCAAGTCGTGGTCCGCTTTTGGATCATCGCTTTCGTGCTTGCGCTGATCGGTCTCTCCACCTTGAAATTGAGGTGACAATGACGCCTGTCACTTCGCTCAATGGCAAGCACGCCGCCGTGTTTGGACTAGGCGACTCGGGTTTTATCACGGCCCGGGCCCTGGTCGAGGGCGGCGCCCGGGCCGCCGTCTGGGATGACAACGAGCACGCGCGAGAGAAGGCCCGCGCGGCGGGTCTCAGGATTGAAAATCTTGCGCTTGCCGACTGGCGGAATTTCGCATTGCTTGTCCTTTCGCCCGGCGTTCCGTTAACGCATCCGGCGCCGCATTGGACCGTGCTGAAGGCGAGGCAGGCCGGGGTGGAAATTATCGGCGACATAGAATTGTTTTGCCGCGAGCGGCAAAAAATTGCGCCGGGCTCGCCTTTCGTGGCGATTACCGGCACGAATGGGAAATCCACGACGACGGCGCTCGTCGCGCATCTTTTCCGGAGCTTCGGTTTCGCGGTGGAGGTTGGCGGCAATATCGGCACCCCGATCCTCGCATTGGCGCCGCCGTCGCAAGAGCGCGTTCATGTCGTCGAGTGCTCTTCGTTTCAGATCGCTCTCGCGCCTTCGCTCAATCCATCCGTGGGCGTGCTTCTGAATATCACGCCAGACCACCTGGACCGCCACGGCACGATGGAAAATTATGCCGCGATCAAGGCAAAGCTGGTGGAAAATGCCGATCTTGCGGTGATCGGAATCGACGATGACCTTACAGGCGGCATTGCCGCCGAACTCATGAAAGCGGGCAGAAAAACGGTGTGTGTTTCGGCGACCGAAACCGCGATCGAAGATGGCATAGTTCTTGATGGCGGCTGCCTCATGCGGCGGGACGGAGGCCGCTCGACGCGGATCGCCGGCCTTGCCGGAATTGCATCGTTGCGCGGGGAGCACAATGGCCAGAATGCCGCCGCCGCCATCGCGGCGCTCGGGCCGCGCGGGTTTGATCTCGAGCGCGTTGCGCAAGGCCTTCGAAGTTTTCCCGGACTGCCGCATCGGTTGGAGGAAGTGGGCCGGAAGGGGAAGGTTCTCTTTATCAATGATTCAAAGGCGACCAACGCCGATGCCGCCGGAAAGGCGCTCCGGTCATTCGACAAAGTGTTTTGGATCATCGGGGGCAGGGCAAAAGAAGGCGGCATTGAACCTCTGCGCCCGTTGTTCGGCAAAGTGGTCAAGGCTTATCTGATCGGCGAGGCGAGCGAGAATTTCGCGCAGACGATCGGGGATTCGTTTCCCTATGAGAGCTGCGGTACGCTCGACGGAGCGGTTCCGGTGGCTGCGCGCGATGCCCTTGCGAGCCGCCTCGCGGAACCCGTCGTGCTTCTTTCGCCGGCCTGCGCGTCGTTCGATCAATTTCCGGATTTCGAGAAGCGCGGCGATCGTTTTCGCGCGCTCGTCGAGGCTTTGCTCGCGGGGAAAAAATCGGGCTAAAAGGGACACAATGGTATCGCGCGCGGAACGTACGGCTCTGGCGAACTGGTGGTGGACAATCGACCGCTGGATCCTTGCGGCGGTGGGCGCGCTGATGGTGTCCGGACTGGTGTTGACTATGGCCGGAAGCCCGCCGGTCGCGGAGCGGCTCGGACTTTCGACGTTCTACTTCGTACACCGCCAGGTTCTTTTCCTGATCCCTGCGGTCGCGGTCCTCGTCGCAGCTTCGTTCTTGTCCCCCCGTCAAGTGCGCCGGGCCGCGCTTTTCGTGTTTTTGGTGTCGATGACCCTGATCATCGTGGCGCTGCTCTATGGCCACGAAATCAAAGGATCGCGGCGCTGGATTTTTGGCATCCAGCCTTCGGAATTCTTGAAGCCGGCTTTTGTCGTTCTCGTGGCGTGGGCCTTTTCGGAAGCCGGTAAGCGGCGCGACGTTCCAGCCAACCTTCTCGCCGTCCTATTGTTGTTGGTGACTACCGTTCCTTTGGTTCTGCAACCTGATTTCGGCCAGACAATGCTTATCTCGCTGGTCTGGGCGGCGCTGTTCGTCATGGCCGGGCTGCATTGGTTGTGGG
>JBAUNU010000647.1:0-3125 GCA_049579405.1 Methylocella sp. | reverse complement strand
GCGTAGAGCCGACCGATGCCGAAATAAGGTTGATGGCGATCTGGAAGGATGTCCTTCAAGTTCCGGAAATCGGACCCACGTCGAACTTCTTCGAGCTTGGCGGGCATTCCTTGATGGCCATGCGGCTCATGACCAAAGTCGCGAGCACCTTTGGCGTCAAAATCAATGTCATGACCCTTTTTCAAGCGCCGACCGTGCGAGAGCTCGCAGCCCATGTGTCCAGGATCGAAACCCCGCTGGAACCTTGGCGTATCGTCCAGATTCAACCGCGCGGCGGCAAGACGCCAATTATCGCCATCGAAAATACGATCAGCTACTACAATCTCGCGCGAAGGATTGGAACGGATCGGCCGTTTTTTGGCGTTCAGCTGTTTGATCCCAGCATTCCTCGTTCATTGCCCCGCCGCGACATGAATGAGATCGCGGCCGATTATGTGCGCCTTATCCGCGCGGCGCAGCCGCACGGTCCCTATATCCTATTTGGACTTTGTGTAGCGGGAGTGATCGCCTATGAAGCGGCGCAGCAATTGAGACAGGCCGGAGAGTCAGTTCCACTGGTCGTGATGGCCGACACCTGGGTGCCAGGCTATATCAAGCGCCTTCCGTTCATCCGGCGTTTTCTGTTCTATTGCTCCCACCACTTGCGCTCCTTTAAGCATAAATGTGGACTCGTTTTAAGCGGCAAGCAGTCTGTGGCGGAGTTTCTTTTGTCCTACGGGCTGGTGCGTCAGAGCAGGATTATGGACTTGGCCGCCGCGCTGCACCTCGTCCGCCAGGCAAAGCTGAGAAAGGATGACGAGGCCACCCGGTGGCTCCTGCGCTATCTCGAGGAGGCGCGAGGCCGCTACCGGGCATCCGCATCGGTTGGCAACGTGGTGGTGTTGCAAAGCGACGAAGTTGTGACCCGTTTTGCCGACCCGAAAATGAATTGGTCCGATCTCGTCAACGGCAGGCTCTTCGTGCACCGGGTCCCCGGCTCGCATCTGGATATGTTCCAGGGCGAGGGGGCGGACCAGACCGCCGAACATCTGCGGTCTCTGCTCAATCAAGTGGATGCGGAGCGCAGCCAAATGGCCCGGAGCGAAGCCTCGCGGGCCTGACGAATGTACCCCTCATGCCACCCGCATCAGCTTTGTTTAAAGGGCGAAGCTATGCGCTTGCGCGAAAACGCCAAGCTATGGCAAATGGCGAAAAAGGCGACACCTTTTAGTGGATCCTCTTTACTTTGAGGGATGATTGATCACAAAGCAATCAAGAGGGGTTGATCACGGCCCGGGGAACGGCGCCGCCGCCCCGCGACGTAATCGCGAGGATATCGGATTTGAATTTCGATCACTTGCGTGACCGATATGGTTGGATGATCGGCGCGCTGATCATCTTGACGGCCATCGTTATAAGCATTGTCCAGTATCGTTCGATGCGGCCAACGCGCGCATTCGCTCTCGTCGCGTTAGCGGCTGGATTTGGGATCGGCGGTATGCTCTTCGTCCCGTCGTTGCCCCGTATCTTAACGGCGTTGCGACATTTCGTGATCGCCCGGGCACCAACGGCAACTTCCGGCCAATTTCAGGTTACGGCCGTCAATGCCGCTCTCCCGGCTTCAGCGGCCAGTGACCCAACGATATTTGTGCAAATCTGGTATCCGGCGGCGGCGAACCGTCCGGCAACAGACTTGTTGTCCGAAGGCGCGGCGCCGGTTGCCTGTTCAAAGGCTATGGATACTCATCGCCTGGCTGATACTCGGCCACAATTTTCCATTCTCCTCTACGCGCCGTGGAATGGCGGCGCAATGGACGACAATGCCTCGACTGCCGCGGAACTTGCGAGCCATGGATATGTTGTGATGGCCATTGACGACATCGATCGCGATCCGCGCTCGCCGGCCGCTTCGGACGACGGGCAACCCTTGACTTTCGACTTTTCATCCGCCGAGGCATTAAAGACCACTTTGCGGATCGGCGATCGCAAAGTCCGCCGCCAAGCCGAAAAAGCATTAGAGGCGCTCGACAGGCTCAAAGTCTGCGCCAACGCTGACTGGCGCGCACGGATCCAATTCGACCGGATCGGGTTTTTTGGCTTTTCCATTGGCGGGGCCACGGCGGCGGAGGCCAGCACCTTTGACCCGCGCGTCGTCGCGGTGGCAAATCTCGACGGCTGGCTGTTCGGCCGCGCGGCATTTGGGGCTCTCGATAAGCCTTACTTGGTCATCCTCACCGAGAACGCCGTCTTTCCGGCGCCGCGGCAACTCCAGTCCCATAACCCTAACAAGCGGTTTGAGGCAGTGCTGACCGCTCGCGATCTACGTGAGGAAGTGCGGTTAGCCAACCAGCCCGGCGGCTTTGGGTTCCGTGTTCTCGAATCTTTCCACGAAAATCTTTCCGATGAGATCTTCAAGCGCCCCCATTTCAAGTCGTGGTTGCTCACGAACCCATATCGAGTCAAGTCGATACGCGATGCCTATCTGCTCGCATTCTTCGACACGTTTGTCCGCCATATCCCCTCCCCTCTGCTCACTCAATCGCCGTCGCCCTTTCGCGAGGTCGAAGTTTTGAAGGCAAACGAATATTGGCTTAAGGAAGCCGCCAAAGGCGCAATTCTTCCACTAGATTGAATTGATCCCGTCGCATCGCCTCTTTATCCATAATGTAAACGTCCACAGCATCTTTAGATTGCACGAAGTTCCTAGCGTTTGCGAGCTCCGTCTTTGAACAAGTTTGACTATATACTAACAATACCAACCGCTTTGTGGCCCGGCTGCCCGTTCATTGCAAAAAGCGCCCGCTCCATGGTCTTGGACATGGCCGCGTTAACGATGTTTCCAAATGCGTCCGGCAGGCCAGTTTGAATCCTAGCGTTCCGGTTGTAAAGTAACCTTTGGTTAACGGTTCCGCAGGGGCGGCTCCCGTGTGTATTCGTGCAAAGTCTTGGCCCCTCGCGAGAGAGTTTGTAAGAGGCATTCGATGGCGAGGTCCAACAAAGCACAAGATCCCGCGGCGGCGGCGCTTTTGGCCATCGAAGAGGCATTGAATCCCCGCGCCGCCCAAAGCGCCGGACCTGGCCCAGCAAATCCCATCGCCACAGCCAGCGCGGACAAGGCGAAGGAGCGCTCGTTAGGCGAGCGCGAA
>JBAUNU010000646.1:0-2262 GCA_049579405.1 Methylocella sp. | reverse complement strand
GTGGAGCCCTTAGTGTCTTCTCGCTGTGCGGCCATTGGAGGTTCATTAGCTGTCCTCAAGGTGGCTCGTTTTGCTGGCATGGTGCCCGGTCGAGAACGGATATGAAGTAATTTCATTTATCATCTTTCGACCTGTGCGCAAGACGCCAGCTAAAAATGCTCCGGCAGGTTTTCCGCGCGGGCCAAATTGGAAAACCGTGTCATCTCGGCCTCGAAAGCGAGTTCGATGGTTCCTGTCGGGCCGTGCCGCTGTTTGCCGATGATGATTTCGGCCTTGCCATGCACCTTTTCCATGTCGGCCTGCCAGGCGATGAATTCCTCGCTTCCCTCGCGGGGCTGCCGGCTTTTCAAATAATATTCTTCGCGGAACACAAAAAGGACGACGTCGGCATCCTGTTCGATCGAGCCCGATTCGCGCAAATCGGAAAGCTGCGGGCGCTTGTCGTCGCGGCTTTCCACCTGCCGCGACAATTGCGAAAGCGCGATCACCGGAACGTTCAAGTCCTTGGCCAGCGACTTGAGGCCGGTGGTGATTTCGGTCACTTCCTGCACGCGCGAGTCGCTCCGGGTCTTCGAGCCGCCGAGCAATTGCAGATAATCGATCACGAGGACATCGAGGCCGCGCTGGCGTTTGAGCCGCCGCGCCCGCGCCGCCAGTTGGGCGATCGAAAGCCCGCCGCTCTGATCGATATAGAAGGGGAGCGTCTGCATGGCGCGCGCGGCCTCCACGATGCGATGAAATTCCGGCTCGCCGATGTCCCCCCTGCGGATCTTGGAGGAAGGGACGGCCGCCTGTTCGGCGATGATGCGGGTCGCCAATTGCTCGGCCGACATTTCGAGCGAGAAAAAGCCGACGATGCCGCCATTGACGGTTTCCCTGGTGCCGTCGGGTTTGGGCTTGAATTCATAGAATCTGGCGATGTTGAAGGCGATGTTGGTCGCAAGCGCCGTCTTGCCCATGCCGGGACGCCCGGCGACAATCACGAGATCGGACGGCTGCAGGCCGCCCATGTAGCGATCGAGATCGGTAAGTCCGGTCGCGATCCCAGACAAGCGTCCGTCGCGCTCGAAGGCTTTTGCCGCCATATCGACGGCAGTCGTCAAGGCCTCGGAAAAGCGCTGAAAACCGCCCTCGTAGCGGCCGGTCTCGGCGATTGAGTAGAGCTTGCGCTCGGCGTCCTCGATTTGCTCGCGGGGGCTCGCGTTGACCGGGGCATCATAGGCGGCGTTGACGATATCCTCGCCGATGAGGATCAGATCGCGGCGAAGAGCGAGATCGTGGATGGTGCGGCCATAGTCCTCGGCGTTGATGATGGTGGTTGCTTCCGCCGCCAGGCGGGCGAGATATTGCGGCACGGTGACGCCGCCAAGATCATGTTCGCCAAGAAAAGTTTTTAGGGTGATCGGCGAAGCGAGTTTTCCCGCGCGAATCAATTGGGAAGCGACGTCAAAGATCCGCCGGTGAACTTCCTCGGAAAAATGTTCGGCCTTGAGGAAATCGGAGACCCGGTCGAAGGCGTCGTTGTTGACGAGGATCGCGCCAAGGAGCGCCTGTTCCGCCTCGATATTGTGCGGCGCCAGCCGGAACGCGGGATCGGCGCCGCCCGGGAGGCGGGCTCTTTCGGCAAGATTTTCGATGGCTGGCATGGGAGTTCCCGGCCGGCGCCCGGCTCGCGGGGCGAGAGCCGAATCAGTTTAGGACATGCTCTTCTTGTTGCATGGGCGCACGGCAAAAAGGAGGGAATGTTTGGTCCGGCCGCACGGGCTCCCGCTATCCACACCCGCGAAAAATTTCGCAAAAAAATCGCTGGACAGGGTGCGCACTTGGTTCTCTCAACCATTTGAGAGCGGTCCTCATGCGAGGGTTTGTCCGATTTCGAGGCTCAATCGCACCAAAATGTTTCACGTGAAGCAGGCGCGAACGTCATACACTTGCAAGGCGAGAAAACTGTCTTTTGGACGAAATCTTTTGTCCGGTTCGGGAAGGCGGCGCGGTGGCGGCTGACCCGGCGGGTCGAAACGCGTATGGCGCCCCGCATGCTGCAAAAATCAAGCAGACTGTGTGGAAAGTCTGCCTGATGGGATTCCGTTGGCGCCGGCATCCGATTAGAATTAGGCATGACGCACATTCCTGGACCCGATCGTTCGCAACTTTTGCTTTTGCCGGAGGCGATCGATGATTATGTCGCCGCCGACAACCCCGTCCGCTTCATCGACGCCTTTGTCGATGGGCTTGATTTAAAGGTCGCTGGTTTCGAGCGGG
>JBAUNU010000645.1:0-8080 GCA_049579405.1 Methylocella sp. | reverse complement strand
CAGTTCCCCCTTGTAGATTCGTTCCGCGTTCTTCAACCTGTAAAGGATATTGGCGTAAGGCGCGCCGGTGCTGGGCGCCATGAGGCGCCGGAACGCGAAGACGAAGTCTTCCGCCACGACCCTGTCGCCATTCGACCATTTCGCGTCGCCGCGCAGCCTAAAATCATAGATCGTGCCGGCGGGATCGACCGTCCAGCTCGCAGCTACGCCCGGAATGATTTCGCTGCGCGCATCGAATGCGACAAGACCCTCGAAAAGTTCGTCTAAAATATTGCTCTCGATCAAGGTCGTCGCCTTGTGCGGATCAAGCGACCCCGGATCGCCAAGCTCGCCGCGATGCCAAACCATTTTGGGTGGCGCGCCATCGGCAAGTCCGGCGCTTGCCGCGAAGCCCATCGCCAAAGCTGCAAGACAAAAGGCCGCGATGCGGAAAAAAGGCGGAACAAGCTGCAGCACCGGCCGGGCCTCCCGCTCACTCGAAGCGCACCTTATGTTGCGCCACGGGGATTTGCGCGCGAACCTTTCTTACGAGATCGCGATCGATCCGCGTCGAGACGATGCCGACTCCATCGGAGGCCTTGGCGATGACATGGCCCCAAGGATCGATGGCGAGGGAATGGCCGTACGTCTGGCGCCTTTCCTTGCCCGCGACATGGACGCCGGTCTGCGCCGAGGCGCAGACATAGGCCTGGGTCTCGATCGCCCGGGCGCGACAGAGAACTTCCCAATGATCCTTGCCGGTTTGCAGAGTGAAAGCCGCCGGCATTGCGATCATTTCCGCGCCCTTGGCGGCGAGGGCCTGGAACAGATCTGGAAATCTTATGTCGTAACAGATCGAGCAACCGACAATCATATCCTCGCAGCGGTAGGTCACGGCCGCATTGCCCGGCGAAAAAACCGCGCTTTCGTTATATTTTGTTCCGTCCGGCGCGGTGATGTCGAACATGTGGATTTTGCGGTAACGCGCGATTTCAGAGCCGGTGCGATCGAAAACCACGGTGGTGTTGTGGATGCGCTCACCGCTTCCGGCAATTTCCAGGATCGAGCCGGCATGAATGTAAACGCTATGTTTCTTGGCGAGCGCCTGCATCGCGGCATAGGCCGGGCCGCCCGGAAACGTTTCGGCCGCTGCCATCTTGGCCTTGCGATCGCCGCCGAGAAAATCGAAACATTCCGGCAGGGAGATCCAATCCGGCCGCTCCTCGGCGACGGCTTGTTCGACCAGCGTGGCCGCGGCGGCGATATTGGCGGCCTTGTCGCTGACCGAATTCATCTGGATCAGGGAAATTTTCATGGGAGGCTCCGGCATCGCGTGCGTCGCGAGCAGGGTAGATCCTACGCATTGCTTACGTTATCCGCCATCGGATCGATAATCATTGATGACAGCGTGAAAATTGCGTCATAATTTGGCGGCGTGGCGACGCCACGGACGTCTTATG
The DNA here is from genome assembly GCA_049579405.1 of Methylocella sp. Classification (GTDB taxonomy): domain Bacteria; phylum Pseudomonadota; class Alphaproteobacteria; order Rhizobiales; family Beijerinckiaceae; genus Methylocapsa. The sequence continues at coordinate 6,641 of JBAUNU010000645.1, read as the reverse complement.
GCAATGCGATTAGTGTCTTCAATTTTTCAATGAGATATGAGGAGGTATCCATGCACCCGACGCGTTTCGATGCAAGTATGGGAAGCTGCCCCTGCTGCTTTGTTGTCCCGCTCGATGTGCTGCGGCGTCTCGCGACAAGCGGCAATCCCGATCTCGCCGAAGCGGCCGGCCGGACGGTGTCGCTCACCCAAAGCATGGTGGCTTTCCGGGCCCAGCTCAGCACGGGTGCGCCCTCGGCGGCGGCGGTGAAACGTGAAGGCCGCCGGCGCCAGGTCTTTGATTGCAAAGGCTTCAACGATTTGCCGGGCGATCTCGTCCGCTCCGAAACCGATGCGGCACCCAATCGGGATAGAGCAGTCAACGAAGCCTTCGACCATGCCGGAACCACCTGGGACTTCTATAAGACGATTTTTGGACGCGAGTCCGTGGATGGAAACGGCAAAACCCTGGTCTCGTCGGTCCATTACAGCCAGAAATACGACAATGCGTTCTGGAACGGCCAGCAGATGGTTTATGGCGACGGCGACGGTGTGATTTTCCAGCGTTTCACCGCCGCGCTGGACGTCATCGCGCATGAGCTGACCCATGGCGTCACCCAATTCACGGCGCAGCTCGCCTATCACGATCAGTCCGGCGCGCTGAACGAGTCGATGTCGGATGTTTTCGGCTCGATGGTCAAGCAATGGGCGCTGGGGCAGAGCGTCAATCAGGCCGATTGGCTGATCGGGGCGGCGATCATGGCGCCTGGGTTCAAGGGCAGGGCGCTGCGCGACATGGCCAATCCCGGCACCGCCTACGACGATCCGAGGCTTGGCAAGGATCCGCAGCCGGGCGATATGAGGGACTATGTCCAGACAGATGCGGATAACGGCGGCGTTCATACCAATTCCGGAATTCCCAGCCGGGCCTTTGTCCTCGCGGCAAAAGAGATCGGCGGAAACTCCTGGGAAAAAGCCGGAAAGATTTGGTATGTCACCCTGACCGAGCGGTTGACTGGCACCGCCGATTTCGCGAAATGCGCGGCCGAAACGGTGTCCGTCGCGCGCGATCTCTTTCCCGAAGATTCGTCGATTGCCGCGAAGGTCGCGAATGCCTGGGCCGATGTAGGCGTGTTGGAGGAAGCTCCATCTACGGCCCTTTTGGCCAATATCGCCGGCGCCTATGTGATCGCGCCCCGGGTGCGGGAGCTTGCCATCGCGCCCCCGCCAGCGGCCAAGAAGAAAAAGCGGGCTGCGCCGCGCGCCGCCGCCAAGACCCCGCGTGGCGCTCCCAAAAAGAAGGCCAAAAGCGCCCGGTCTCGCGCGCGATGAAAGTCATCGTCGAACGCTCGGGCGGTTTTGCCGGAATCATCCGGCGCGGCGAAAAGGAGTTGTCCGCTCTATCGCCCGAGCAGCAAACGGCTTTGCAAGAGCTATTGGACAAGGGCGCGCCGCCCGCCGCGACACAAATGGGGGCGGACAGGTTCACCTACAAAATCGAGGTGCAAGACGGGCACGGAAGCCGGCGCTTGACCGTCCCCGAAGCCCTGATGCCGGCAAGCCTCGCCGGCATCGCGAAGGGACCATGATCGTGCTGGCACCGTTAACTACATAAATTTCCCGACGCCTTTTTCTAAATATTTCAACGTAGCTGTTCTGCCATGGCCATGTACTCACGGCGGGCTTTTGATACACTGATGCCTAACCATAATGCTATGCCGGTGCCAATAGAATGCGCCACAAGCAAATTGAAATTCAGCATGAGTGCAAATACGTCAATCGCTCTGATGACTTGTGTTGGATCCATCATCATTATGCCCGGGGGGATTGACACGGTCTTCGCTATTAACAAGGATATGCTCAGAGCAACACCAGTAAAAGATATAAATACTCCTAAAAGGCCGGTGAGCACGCCCGTACCCAGAAACCAAAAGGCGACCCTGTTTTCTGGGCTAAAATAAGAATCAGGTCTTAAAACGACTTTTCGGGCGGCTCGAGTGTAAAAGAAAGCCAACAATACCGCAAAGCACGAAAGCAAAAATCCGTAGCCGGCCCAATAAAGGGCATCGCCAAACCATGCTGTTCCAGGGCTGAAGGCGCGCCCTGTGGTGGCAAATGCCAATAATAGAGCGGAAATGAAGGAAAGCACGAGCTGCAGCCAAAATCCGATCCAGCCGAAAAGACGTAGATTTTTAGCTAATTTTTGCGCCATGTTAGACGCAATTAGGGATTTTGTTGCACCCGCGATGAGCTCATGCGACTCTGGTGCCTCAAGTGGCGGGGTTGGCGCCGCAATTCTGGGGTGTATAAATATATTCAAGGCACCGATACAGACATGCACCAAAATCGATCCGGCCAATACAAAAGCCGCGACTCCATGCATTGCCGAAAAAAATCCGGCTAACGTTGCGTCAGCCGCGCCCCAGACAGGCAGAGGGGTACCCCAGAACTGCACGGGCGTCCCGCTGAAAACGGCCTGGAGGTATCCGCTGACAAGCATCAAGGTGAATGAAACATATATAAGCAGATATATGGTGTATACGAATGGCATTTGCCACTTTGGTAATACATTATGTATTGCCTTGAATACAATCCATAAGACGCTCTGAATAGTAAGAAAAATTGCGCTCGTAAGACCAAATGACATATGTATATTTAATAGAAAGCTCAGCGCTTGGGGCTCCTCAGGCACATATTTAATATACCAACCTAATCCAAGCAAAACGAAGCTCAACAGAACCAATACCCAATGGATCAGGATGAAGACGAACCTGTATCGCGCGACGGTTGCGGGCATGAAAAAATTTCCTGGGCATCACGAAACGAGATTACCCGAAAAGATCAGGGTGCACATCAAGCCGGTAGGGCGCATGGCAGTGTAAGCAGCTGAACTTTGGCAAGCCAACGTCGCCCCAAAATAAGGCACGCGGACGACCCCGCACGATGGCGATTAAGAGGCGGCGCGAACCGGCCGGTGGCGCGTCATCCTCGCAAGATAAGATAGATCCGTCCGCCGCAAGGCAGCAGCGAGGAAGAGCCGGCAAAAACCTTGTCCACGCCGTGGAACATCAACCGCGCGGCACCTCACGACAATATCGCCGGAACGAGATACGAGCGTCCTTGCCGGATCGCCGCGCCGCAGACCCCGGAACGGAAACGGCAACTGTCGCCAAGCGAGATGGAGACCACTGGCGCGGCCTCTGGCCCGGGTCTCGATGAGCAGTGGCGTAGCGCATTTATGGATAGAGCGTCTCCTTGGTTTCAACCGTCGAATCGGGCTTTAGCCGGTAGACCAGCGGAACCCCGGTGGCGAGCTCCAATTCAGGGATTGTTTCCGGCGTCAGCCCGTCGAGAACCATGACGAGGGCGCGCAGCGAATTGCCATGTCCCGCGACGATCGCGCGTTGCCCGCCGAGCACCGCGGGGAGAATTTTCTGGCAATAATAGCGGAGAACCCTGGCCACCGTGTCCCTCAAGCTTTCGCCGCCCGGAGGCCGCTCGTCGTACGAACGGCGCCAGAGGTCCACCTGTTCGTCGCCCCATCTCCTGATGGCCTCGTCTTTATTGAGGCCAGAAAGCACGCCATAATCGCGCTCGTTGAGGGCTCGATCGCGCTCGGTCTCGAGATCCGGCGTGCCCAGTTCGGCGAGAACCAACTGCAAAGTATGCCGCGCGCGGACGAGATTGGAAGTGAAGGCGCGACCGAACGAAAGACCGTGCGCCTTGAGGATTTTCCCGGCCGCGCGTGCCTCCGCCACGCCCTTGCCGGTGAGATCCGGGTCTTCCCAGCCAGTGAAAAGATTCTTTAGATTCCAATCGCTCTGGCCGTGGCGCACGAGCACGAGAATGCGATCCATGTCTCAACCTTGTTGGATGTTTGCGTATGGCAACGCTTGTCCTCACTACCGGTGTAGGTTGAGTCGTGGTTCAAGGTGTAGCATAGCCGAAGCGGCCCCGGCGGGGAAAACCTCTACCCGCTCGTGCCGGGAGGCAAGCGCCAGCACGAACTCGCCCCGCGCAGCTGGCCTCGTGCGCCCGGACATTCCCCACGGTCTTGCCAGCATGGGCTATTCGCCGCATGATATTTGGCCAAACGAATCGGCGCGGACCTATAGCGGATCTCTAGCATGGCAAAAACTGTCCGGGTTTACGAGGTTGGCGGGCCCGAGGTGATGCGGATCGAAGACATCGCGCCGCCGCCGCCCGCGCGTGATGAGGTGCTTGTCCGCAACCATGCGATCGGCGTCAATTTCATCGACACTTATTTTCGCAGCGGCGCCTATCCGGTCTCCTCGCTTCCTTTCACCCCCGGCTACGAGGGTGCGGGCGAAATTGCCGCCCTCGGCAAGGGCGTGAAAAATTTCAAGCTTGGCGACAGGGTCGCCTATGCCGCGACCCTGGGCGCTTACGCGGGGGAGCGGCTGATCGATGCGAACCGGCTCGTCAAGCTGCCGAAGGGCATTTCCTTCGAGACGGCTGCAGCGATGATGCTGAAGGGCCTCACCGCGCAATATTTGCTGCGCCGGACTTTTCGGGTGAAAGCGGGCGATACGATCCTCGTTCACGCGGCGGCGGGCGGGGTTGGCCTTATCCTCTGCCAATGGGCGAAGGCGCTCGGCGCGAGTGTGATCGGGACGGTGGGTTCGCCCGAAAAAGCCACGCTCGCCAAGAAGGCCGGAGCCAAGCACACGATCCTCTATCGCGAGGAGGATTTTGCCGCCCGCGTGAAAGAAATGACCAAGGGAAAACTCTGCGATGTGGTCTATGACAGCGTCGGAAAGGTGACCTTCCCGGCCTCGCTCGATTGCATCAGGCCGCTTGGAATGTTCGTGAGCTTTGGCTCCGCCTCGGGCCCGATCGAAGTCTTCAACCTTGGGCTTCTTTTGGCGAAGGGTTCGCTGTTCGCCACCCGACCGTCGCTCTCCACTTATTCGGCGAAACGCGCGGATCTCGAAAAAATGGCACGCGAACTTTTTCGCGTGGTGGCGAGCGGCGCGGTCAAGATCCCCTTGCACAGAACGGTGCCGCTCGACGACGTGGTCGATGTTCATCGCGCACTGGAAAACCGCGAGACGACGGGCGCGACCGTGCTCATTCCCTGACCGGCGGCACATATGGAATGGCGGGACGACGGCCTCATCATCGGCACAAGAAAGCATGGCGAGACGAGCGTCATCGTCGAGGCGATGACGCGCGCGCATGGCCGCCATTTCGGGCTTGTCAGGGGCGGCCGCTCCAAGCGCATGCAGCCGTTGCTGCAACCAGGCAATCACGCCGAATTCGTGTGGCGGGCGCGGCTCGACGAGCATCTCGGCACGTTTTTGGTGGAGCCCGTGCAATTGCGGACGGCGCGTTTGATGGCGAGCGCGGAAGCGCTGCACGCGGTTTGTCTCGTCGCCGCCTTGCTGCGCCTTGGCCCCGAGCGCGATCCGCATCCAGTGCTTTACGAGACGGCGATGCGGATCGTCGCTGGTATCGACAGGCCAGAGATATTGCCGCCGCTTATGGTGCGCTTCGAGGCCGAGATTCTTGCCCAAATGGGATTTGGCCTCGATCTCGGGACATGCGCGGCGACGGGCGTCGCCAACGATCTCGTTTATGTGTCGCCAAAGTCCGGACGTGCTGTCTCGAAGGCGGCGGGCGAGCCTTACAAAGCACGGCTTCTGCCGCTGCCGGCTTTTCTGCGGGGCGAAATCGCGGCGCCGCCGCCCGCCGACATAAGGAATGGTTTCAGATTGACCGGCTTTTTTTTGCTGCGCGATCTCTTTGCCCCACGCGGCCAAGCCCTGCCGGAGGCACGCGGCGCCTACCTTGCCGAGCTCGCCAAGCGCTTCGGCCCGGCAGCGTGAACTTGCCAAGCTACTTGATCTTGGTTTCCTTGAATTCGACGTGCTTGCGGACGACCGGATCGTATTTCTTGAACGCCAGCTTTTCCGTCTTGGTGCGGGCGTTTTTCTTGGTCACATAGAAATAGCCCGTGTCCGCCGTGGACAAAAGCTTGATCTTGATCATTGCGGCCTTCGCCATTTTTAACGTTCCTTTGATGCGGCGCGAGGCGCGCGGTCCGGCCCAAACCCGGGCGGGATGAGCGAGCCGCGACCATAGGGATCGCGCTCCGCTTGTCAATAAACCGCGCGAGGCGCGCCTGCCGGAGGCAGCGCGGTGAGCGCGGTCCAGCCGTCGTTCGCCTTGGCATTGACCTCGGCCCCCTTGGGGAGCAGCAAAACTCCAGCTCACCAGCAAGCGATGGCTGGGTCCGTTCGTTGCGAAAATCAAAAACCTCCCCGAGCTGGCAACACGACTAATTTTCCGGGTAGTGTCCCAGTTTGAATTTCTGCTTCCAACCGATACTGTTGAAAAACCCAATTTATTGCCGCGATCACAATTCTTGAGGCAGTAGGTGGGCTTCAAGAAGAAAGCGCTAGGATTCGGCAGAAAGGCTGACTTTTTAGTGTGCGGCGGCCGTAGCGAATTGGCGATGGCAACGCGTGGCGCTATCGGCCCTACATGACCAAAGTCCGATTTTCTGACGTCGGTCATTTTCCGAGTTTTTCAACAGTATCGACCGGAAACAGAAATTCAAACTGAGACACGACCTGGCATCACCCTAGCTTGCTTCCGCGAGAAGCGAAAGCTGGGCCTTGGTGTCGCCGCCGGTATCGG
>JBAUNU010000644.1:0-7352 GCA_049579405.1 Methylocella sp. | reverse complement strand
GGACAATTGGAACCTGCGGGCGGCGCGCTGGAGCTGCGGCGCGGCTTGCGCCGGGACGATCGCGATTTTGCCCGGACGCGCGGAATTCATCGAGAAATATTTTGAAGTCATCGGCGAACTGCTCGCCCGGAACTTCGATGTCGCGATCCTGGATTGGCGCGGGCAAGGCCTCTCCGGCCGTCTCGCGAATGATCCCCAGAAAGGCCATATTGGCGATTTCCGGGCCTTTGAGCGCGATCTCGACGCCTTCGTGGAACAGATCCTCGCACCGTTTTGCCGGCCCCCGTGGTTCGCGCTTGGTCATTCCATGGGCGCGGCTATCGCCCTAGCAATGGCGCGCGCCGGCCGCTCGCCATTCGCGCGCATGGTCCTGACCGCGCCGATGATCGATTTTTACGGGCTGCGCTTCGGGCGCGCGATGCGGATTTTCGCCAAGGCGCTCGTGCTGCTTGGGCAGGGTCGCCGTTTCGTGCCCGGTGGCGGCCCAAAGCCCTATATGCTGGCGAGCTTCGAGGGCAATCTATTGACCTCCGATCCGAGCCGCCATGCCCGCGCGGCGGCGATCATCGAGGCGGCGCCCGAGCTCGCCATCGGCGATCCGACGATCGGCTGGACCAATGCCGCCTCCCGCTTCATGCGGCGCTTCGAGGACGTGGCGTACCCGCGCCGGATCTTGACCCCGGTTTTGATCCTCGCGGCAGGCGCCGACCGCGTCGTCGATACCGCCGCGACGGAATATTTCGCGAGCCGCCTCAAGGCCGGAAAATGCTTGACATTGGCGCGAGCCCGCCACGAAATCCTGATGGAGCGGGATCCTTTTCGCGAGCTCTTCTGGGCCGCTTTCGACGCCTTTCTTCCCGGCTGCGCGGCCGGCGATGGCGCCGCTTTCAATCAGCGCATAGATAACGCCAACCGCCCAAAAACCTGAGCCGTGCAACTCTGGATTTCGTCCCTCGGCCAATGCCGGATTTCGTCCACCAGTCATGGCCAGCCGCGAGCGGTGGCCACCCCCCGCATCTACCACCAGCCGCGCCATTTGAACCAAACGATGGGGATAATGGCGCTGAGCACGATGAGCAAAAGCCCATATTGATAACCGAAGGACCAATCATATTCGGGAATGTTCTTGAAGTTCATGCCATACATGCTCGCGACAAAGGTCGGCGGAATGCCAATCACGGAGACGACGGTCAGAATTCTGAAAATATTGTTCTGATCGATGTTTGTCAGCCCCAAGGTGGCATCGAGCAGGAACTGAATCTTATCGGTTAGAGACCTCTCGTAATCGTTGAGGGAAGCGATGTCGCGTTGCAGGCTTTTGAGCTTTGCGCGTATGCCGGCTTCGAGATAGGGCGCCGCATTCGCCGCGACATAGGGCAACATGCGCGCCATGCCCAACAGCAGGTCTTCGATCTTCGAGGTCAGATCGCCATTGCGTCCAACCTTGCGCAGCACGAGACGCAATTGCGCGCCATCTTCCCGCGGCTTGTGACGCCGGACGTTGGCGGCATTTGTGCCAAAGATTTCCTCGGACAGGCAATCGAGATCGCTGCCGACGCCTTCCAGCACGTCGGCGGCATGATCGACGATCACTTCCAAAATGGCGGCCAAGGAGCCGGGGCCTCCCGCTTGCGCCGGACACCGCGAAATAGTTTCCAGCACATCGTCGAAGGCTTTCATATGCTTGAAACGCACCGTCAGGAGCACGTCCTTCGACAAGACGAAGCCGAGCGGTGTCAGCGTGGGCATGAAGCCATCCGCCCGGTCGATCATGGGAATACTGAGATAGAGCCAGTCTTTCTCGCTGCGCAGCCTGCTCGACGTTTCGATTTCGGAGAGCGTTTCGAGTGTCGGAACTTCGATTCCGAGCGTGCGCTCCAAGAACGCGATCTCGCGGGCGTCCGGACGCACGGCGTCGATCCAGTTGACCTCGGACGGAATCGTCCTGGCGTCCGCCGCAACCTCGACCCGATCCTTGCCGGGGGCGTGAAAGCTAAGCATGCGGCTTTTCCACCGGTTCTCCTACCAGCCGAGATGCCTTATCGCACACCTCACGTCAAACAAGCCGTACACGAAGAGAACTTGGGAGGCGAAAGACTTTCTCTTCGTCAAAGCATACAGCGTCGTGCTGGATAGAAAAGTTCCCTGGCGGCGGCCATGGCGCGCAGGCGCTCGCTGGGCAGGTAGATTGGGCCAAGGCTCGCCCAGTTGTCAGCGCGATCGACGACGTTTTTGAGCCCGAGGTAATCGGCGTATTTGAGCGCGCCGCCAAGATAGCGCGGCAGGCCGAGGCCGAGAATGAGGCACATGTCCACCTCCCCCGGCGACGTGACGATGCGGTCCTCGACGCAACGCGCCGCCTCGAGGATCAACGGCAGCATCATGCGCAGGGCGATCTCATCGTCGCCGAAGCGGGTCTTGCCATTGGGTTGCCCGGCCGCGAGCAGGCGCTCCGTCTCCGGGTCGATGTCCTTGCGCGGGCGGTCCTTGGAATCGCTCTGGTATTTATAAAAGCCGCGGCCGTTCTTCTGGCCAAGGCGCCCGTCGCGTAAGAGAATTTCGAGCGCCGTCTCGCAAGACACCTCCATGCGCGGCGCAAATCCCGCCGAGATGATCTCGACGACATGGCGGGAAATATCCATGCCGACGACATCGATGAGATAGGCCGGTCCCATCGGCCAGCCAAAAGCTTCCATCGCCTTGTCGATCTCTACAAAATTGGCGCCGTCGCGGACGAGCCGCAGAAACGCGATGAGATAAGGCGTGAGCGTGCGGTTGACCACAAACCCAGGGCAATCCTTGACAACAATCGGCGTCTTGCCCATCGCGGCCGCGTAGCCGGTGACCGCCGCGATGGCTTGGGCCGACGTTTTGGCGCCGCGAACCACTTCGACCAGCGGAATTTTTGGAACCGGGTTGAAAAAATGCATCCCTAAAAAATTTTCGGGACGCCGCAGAGCCTCCGCAAGCGTGTCAATCCGCAAAGAGGAGGTATTCGTGGCAAGGATCGCGTTGGGGCTGATAAGCCCCTCGATTTCGCGCAACACCGCTTGCTTGACCGCGAGGTTTTCGACCACGGCCTCGACCACCACTTCGGCGCCGTCGAAACCTTCATAGGTGAGGCTGGGCGTGATCAAGCTTATGATCGCATCGGCTTTGTCCTGCGTGAGCCTTCCGGTCTTCACCGCCTTGCCGAGCAATGTGCGCGCTTCCGACATGCCAAGATCGAGCGCCGCGGCGGAAATATCCTTCATGACGATTGGGACGCCGCGCGAGGCACTCTGATAGGCGATGCCGCCGCCCATGATTCCAGCTCCCGCGACGGCCGCCTTTGCTACCCTCGGCGCGTCCTTGGCATAACGTCGCATGGTCTTCTTCACGGCTTGCTCGTTGACGAAAATCGTAACAAGCGAATCGGCGGCTTGCGTCTTCGCTACTTTTGCGAAAGTCTCGGCTTCGAGCGCCAGGGCAGCATTGCGGCCGAGACCCGAGGCTTTTTCCAGCAACTCCACCGCGAAATGCGCCGCTGGCAGATGCGGCAGGGCCTTCGCCGCCTGCGCCCTCGCGTTGGCAAGAAGTGACGCGGCGTCTTCCTTGGCAAGCCCGAGGTTTTGCTTCATGCGGATCCGGCGGCCTTGCCAGTCGGCGTTGCCCTCGATTGCCATTTTGAGCATTGCGAGGGCCGCCGCGCGCAATTCCTCCGGCACGGCAATGGCATCGACGGCGCCCGCTTGCAGCGCCCGCTCGGCGCTATGCTGCGCGCCAAAAATGATCCATTCGGCACTTCGCTCCAAACCGGCCAGACGCGGGAGGCGGACGGTGCCGCCATAGCCGGGGAACAGGCCGAGCGTAATCTCCGGAAACCCGATTTTCGCGGTGCTCGACATCGCCCGATAGTCCGCCGCGAGCGCGACTTCGAGCCCGCCGCCGAGAGCGAGACCATTGATCGCCGCGACCGTCGGCACCAGCAAATCGGACAGCGCGGTGATGATCTCGCTGTTCGCGCCGACAAAAGCCTCGATGTCTTTTTCGGGCCGCGTGAAGACGTCGGTGAATTCGAAAATATCGGCGCCCACGATGAATGTATCCTTGGCGCTGGTGATCAGAACGCCCCGGATCGCGGGCGTCGCCGCGATGGCGCCGGTCGCGCGGCGGAGTTCCCCGAATGTGAGAGCGTCGAGCTTGTTGACGGCCTCAACGCCGCGCTCGAAACGCAGTTCGGCGAGTCCCCCGTCGTGCGTATCGACCTTGATCGATTGACCTTTGAAAAGCATGGTGCCGGCCTCGCCGTTCTTAATTGGCGCTCGCGCGCCTGCGCGGTTCGCCGGATGGGACGCACGTTAAATGATTTAAAGCGATCTCAAGGCACGGTGCTCCTTTGTCTCAATAGGGAAAATCAGCGGCCTTCGCGTAAAGCCTAATTCCGACCGTATCGGGGCCCGCAACGATCGACAACCTTCCCGATATATGACCCAACATCGGCGATGAAGAAAGGCGCGACTCGCAAAAGACTTAACGCGATCAACACCGCTTCGCCGCTTTCGTGCAAGGCCCTCGCGGCAAGCAGTGCAAGCCACCCGCCCGTCGTGCCGAGAAACGATCGCGATGTTCCGCCTTCGTCCCGTGTCGGACTTCCGGTTGCGGTTTGCTCCGGTTCACCGCTATGCTCGCTTCCTGATTATTCCTGATTATTAAGGAGTCCGGGGTTTAGTCTCGGCATCCAGGCTTGTTGAACGCCGTCTCGTCCGATGCCGCAAGTTTTCAGCTTACCGTTCAAGGACAGGGCCGCGCATCCCCTGGCCGGCGTCACCGTGCTTCAAATCATTCCCAGCCTTGACGTCAACCCCCCCGCACGCGAGGCGATAGAGATCGCCGCGTCCCTCGCCGCGGCTGGCGGGCGAGCGCTCGTTGCTTGTGCGGGCGGCCGGATGAAGGGCGAGCTGCAAGCCAAGGGTGGCGTCTTCGTGCGATTTCCCTCGCGCACCAAAAACCCGCTTGCCATGGCCATGAACGTGCGCCGCCTCGCGCGTCTCATCGCGGTGGAAGGCGCCGATATCGTGCATGTGCGCTCGCGCGCCCTGGCCTGGGTTGCCTATGGCGCGACCCGCCTGACGAAGACGCCCTTCGTCACCACTTTTCGCTCCCTCCACCGAGGCGCCAACCCGATTGCGCTGCGCTATAATTCGGTGTTGGCGCGCGGCGACGCGGTGCTCGCCGATTCAAACTTCGCGGCAGCCCGCATTGCCAAGCTCCATTCCCCGCCCGCAGGAAAAATCCGCGTCATTCATCATGGGCTCGATTGCCGCGAATTCACGCCGGACGCCGTCGCGCCCGCCCGCGTTCAGGCGGCGCGGCGGCATTGGAAGGCCGCGCCGCATGAGCGAATCGTGCTTCTGGCCGCGCACGCAGGCCCCGGCAGCGGCCACAAAATTCTGATCGAGGCGGCGGGACTTTTATCGCGAAGCGGCCTCGCCGGGGTGAAATTCATCCTTGCCCGCGACAGGGACGAAAACAGCGCGCTTGACCGCGGCATCGACCGCGCCATCGCGACGGAAGGGCTGCAAGGGATTATGTACCGCGGCGGCCATTGGGACATGCCGGCGGCGCTTCTCGCCGCCTCGATCGTTGTCGTGCCCGCGACCGAGGTGCGAGCGTTTGGCGACGCCGCGGTCCAGGCCCAGGCCATGGGAACGCCGGTCATTGCCGCCAATCTGGGTGCCGCGCCTGAAACCGTTCTCGCGCCGCCCATGGTCGAGGAGTCCTCGCGCACCGGCTTTCTCGTCCCGCCAGGCAACGCGGCGGCGCTGGCGCTAGCGATCGCCAAGGTTTTAGGCCTCGGGGCCACAGCCTCCGGCAATCTCTCGTCGCGCGCCAAGAAACATGTCGAAACGTGCTTTTCGGCCGAACACATGTGCGCTGCAACCCTCGAAACCTACGTGGATGTGCGGCGCGGCGGCACACGCTGATCGCAAGAGCTTCCGGCGTGCCGGGCGCCAGCTCGATAACGAGAGCCTGGGCAAGTTCGTTTTTCGCGAGCCGCCAAGCGATCTCTTCATTGACTTCGCGCGGCAATCAACCGATGTTTTACTCGGGTCCCGCAGGCGCCGCGAAGATCATCCGTGATTCGCGCGGCTCGATTTGTCCAGATAAGGAGAATAAGCCATTCGCCGTCCTATGAAGGCCCCCCCCGTTCCGCAGAAGGACGGGCCGCGGATAAACCGTGAAATCCACGCTCGCGAAGTTCAACTAATCGATGCCGAAGGCCAAAACCGTGGTGTCGTGGAGATTATTCAAGCCCAGCAGTCGGCCGATGAAGCGGGACTTGATCTTGTCGAAATCGTTCCGGCAGCCAATCCCCCGGTCTGCAAAATCCTCGATTATGGCAAATTCCGCTTCCTGGAGCAGAAAAAATCCGCGGAAGCCCGGAAAAAGCAGAAGGTTGTCGAGATCAAGGAGATCAAGCTGCGCCCGGGAATCGACGACCACGATTACGGCGTCAAGATGAAAGCCGTTCGCCGGTTTTTCGAGGAGGGCGACAAGGTGAAAGTCACTTTGCGCTTCCGCGGCCGCGAGATGGCGCATCAGGATTTGGGGTTCCGGCTGCTCGAGCGGGTGAAATCCGAGACCTTGAGCTTCGCCAAGGTCGAAGCCGAACCTTCCATGGAAGGCCGCCAGATGATCATGGTCCTCGCGCCGAAGTAGAGCTGGCGGGCTTGGCCAGGCTTGGATGCCAGTTCCAGCCTGGCGATCTGGCCGAGAACAGGAGCAAACCATGATTTCGAGACGAGAGATGCTGACGGCGACGGCCACAGGCGCGATGGTCACCGCAGCGACGACCGCACGCGCAGCTTCCTTCGGCAACCCGGATGAGCCGCCACAAGGGGCAATCAATGCCAAGAACCCGGCGAGCCTCAGCGATCCCGGTCCGCAGAGCCACCCGTTGGCCGGCCAGTCCCCTTCGGCGCAGTCGCCGCCACCGACCGATGTCGGAGACCTGCCGCAGTTTTGGGCGTCGTTCAATAATGCACCAAGGCGCATTCAGAACGGCGGCTGGGCGCGCCAGGTTACCCAAGACGACTTCGCGATCTCGGAGACCATCTCGGGGGTCAACATGCGGTTGGCCGCCGGAGGCATAAGGGAATTGCATTGGCATCTGGCCGCCGAATGGGCCTACATGACATATGGGAAGTGCCGGGTCACTGTACTCGACGACAAGGGCCGCGCCTATGTCTCGGACGTGAAGGAAGGCGACCTTTGGTACTTTCCTCCAGGCTTCCCGCATTCGCTGGAGGGGCTCGCCCCGGACGGGTGCGAGTTCATCATTTGCTTCGACGACGGCAAAGCCAGCGAGT
>JBAUNU010000643.1:0-3383 GCA_049579405.1 Methylocella sp. | reverse complement strand
AGCCCATACAGGGTGGTGTAAATACCGACGAATGCATAGACGACATCGAAAAGTACGGATTCCACCTGACCGACGCCCACATTCGCATCACCGAGCGCGTTGTCCGATCGTGTGAAGGACCGTCAGTGGTGATGGACGATACCGCGGAGCGGATCAAAGCCGACAAGCCAGCCGCGGCCAAATGAGGCGCTCACAAGTCCAGCATTTCAAAGTGAGACACTGCAAAAAAGTCGAGCAACTTTCTTAAAAACATGTTCTAAAGCTTCAGTTTTCGAACAATCATAATTCGGGAAGCGGTTTTCCCGTTGGTTCGCTCAGGCTTTAACTGGGCGGGCAATCGAAAGGGGCTAGGCCCCGATTGCGCCCAGTGGAAAAGGGGCACCAGGCGGCCGCGTTTTCCGTGTTGGGCGCTACCTCGAGAAATGTTCATGCCATCTTGCCGATTTGACGTGCTGGGCCTTGGCAACGCCGTCGTCGATGTCATCGGCCTGACCGGCGATGATTTCCTTGCCGCCCAGGGACTGCGCAAGGGCGCGATGACATTGATCGACGAGGCGCGCGCCGAGGCCCTCTACAAGGCCATGGGTCCGGCAACCTTCGTGTCGGGAGGGTCGGCGGCCAACACGATCATTGGCGTGGCGAGTCTCGGTTGCCGCGCGGCCTTCATAGGCAAGCTTAAGGCCGACGACACCGGCGCGGTCTTCGCGCACGATATCCGTGCGGCCAAAGTCGATTTTTCGACCGCTTTCGCAACGAACGGCCCAGCCAGCGCCCGCTGCCTCGTGCTCGTGACGCCAGATGGCCAGCGCACCATGAGCACCTTTTTGGGTGCCAGCCAGAACCTGACCGAAGCGGACGTCGATGAGGACGCCGTCACGCGATCGGCCATCGTTTATCTCGAAGGCTATCTCTGGGATCCTCCGGCCGCGAAAGCCGCTTTCGCCAAGGCGGCAAAAATCGCACGGCGAGCCGGGCGGCGGGTTGCTCTCACCCTGTCCGATGCCTTTTGTGTCGATCGTTACCGCGAAGAGTTTCTTGGGCTCATTCGCGCCGGCTCGGTGCAAATCGTTTTCGCCAACGAGAGCGAGCTGCATTCGCTTTATCAAACCGGCGATTTCGACACCGCCGCCGCCCAATTTCGCGCCGAAAATATTCTCGGTGTCGTCACCCGCTCCGAGCGGGGATCGGTCGTCGTCACGCCCGACGAGGTTCTCGCCGTACCCGCGTTCCCTGTCGACCGGGTTGTCGACACGACGGGAGCTGGCGATCTCTTCGCGGCGGGATTTCTCGCCGGACTCATCAAAAGCAAAAACCTCGAAACCTGCGCGAGACTGGGCGCCCTTGCCGCGGCCGAAATCATCCAGCATATTGGCGCGCGGCCGCTCGCGGACCTCGGCCAGCTCGCCACGCAGAACGGGATTGCGATCTAATCGTGCTCTCCTCCCCCGCATAGCTCCGCGCGTCGTCTCAGTTATTTTAATTTCACCAAAAGGGAGCCAAAGCTAACAAAGAGTGTTCCCGGCTATTGTTTTCGCCACTGGCATATCACACCGGCATTGCGAACGTCTGGCGGAGGTCGGCCGGCAAGAGATCGATGCACTTGGCCAGTGCTTCCTTTATGTGAATGGGCGCTCCAAAACCAAATTTCTGAAAGGACGCCTTGAGGCGCGTCGCGCGTCAGACTGCCTGTGACCGGGCGGAGCCAAACCCACCGGGAACGTTAGAGAGCAAAACCTCACGGATAACGCCATGAAGCAAATCTCACGCCGTAACATATTGTCTGTTGCAGCTGCTGGAGGCCTCCTGACGGCGACGGCGGCAACCGCGCAATCTCCGGCGCCGCAGCCGGAGCGGCCCGGTCACGGTGGAACCGAGCCGGGTCCTCGCAACCTCGAACGGGATCGGCAGAATCAGGATTTGCTGGTTCCCCCTTCCACTGATCACGGCACATTGCCGAACTTGCGCTTTTCATTTTCGGACGCCCACATGCGGCTTGAGACGGGCGGCTGGACCCGGCAAGTGACCGCCCGCGAACTTGGCGTTTCCAAGGATATCGCTGGCGTAAACATGCGCCTGAATGTTGGCGGCGTGCGTGAACTGCATTGGCATAAGGCTGCCGAGTGGGCTTATATGCTGTATGGGACCGCGCGCATTACCGCGGTTGACGCGCAAGGACGAAACTTCGTCGACGACGTGGGTGTCGGCGATCTGTGGTACTTTCCAGCGGGGATTCCGCATTCGATCCAAGGGCTCAATCCAGACGGATGCGAGTTTCTTCTCGTATTCGACGATGGCGACTTTGACGAAGACGACACTTTTCTCATTACGGATTGGTTCAAGCATACCCCGAGCGAGGTGCTGGCCAAGAATTTTGGGGTCGCGGCCTCGTTATTCGGACACACGCCTGATCCCAGTGAACGCTACATCTTCTCAGCCCCGGTGCCGGGACCGCTGCACCCCAGCGATACGGCAGGCGCAACCGCTGTGTCTCGGGGCTTCAGCCATAAAATGATGGCGCAGCAGCCGGTCAAGTCCAAGAGCGGAACGGTACGGATCACCGACTCCAGTGTGTTCCCCGTTTCCACCACGATTGCCGCGGCGCTGGTCGAAGTTGATCCCGGCGGGATGCGGGAACTGCATTGGCATCCCAACACCAACGAATGGCAGTATTATATCGAGGGTCAGGCCCGCATGGGCGTTTTCGGCGCATCTGGCCAGGCGCGCACGTTCGATTTCCAAGCCGGCGATGTCGGCTATGTGCCCTTCGCCTCCGGGCATTATATCGAGAACACCGGCACCACGCAGGTGCGCTTTCTGGAAGTGTTCAAAAGCGGCACCTACGCCGATGTGTCGCTCCATCAGTGGATGGCATTGACGCCCCCCGAACTTGTGGAGGCGCATTTGCACCTCGGTCCGTCGGTGATGGAGGCCCTGCGCAAAGTCAAGACGCCAGTCGTTCCGGCCTAGAGCCTTTCCGGAGCAAGATCTGAGTCTACCCTCATCACCGTCAAAAAACCTTAAAGGCAGCAATCTCGTGATGGAACCATCACGCCCGGCCGGCGTCTATCGGGAAAGCCAGCGCCTCCGATCAAATATCTGGCCGAATGGCGAAAGAGGCACGCTGGTGCCCGAAAATAACAGCGCGAGGGAGGCAACGCATGACTTCGGATCCCGCCCCACCAACCGGCCCGGACTTGCGGCAAGGAATAGCGTTCGGCGATCTTCCCGACGGCGGCATGCTGGCCGGCCACGCCGGCGGCGAGGCTGTACTGCTCGTCCGGCGCGGCGAAGACATTTTTGCTGTCGGCGCCGTATGCACCCATTATGGCGGGCCGCTCGCGGAGGGGTTAGTGGTTGGCGAGACGGTTCGCTGCCCCTGGCAC
>JBAUNU010000642.1:0-6196 GCA_049579405.1 Methylocella sp. | reverse complement strand
GGCCCATACCACGCCGGGATGCGATGCCCCCACCAGAGCTGGCGCGAGATGCACCAGGGTTGGATGCTTTCGAGCCAATCGAAATAGTTTTTTTCCCAGTTTTTCGGAATAAAGCTCGTCTTGCCTTCGCGGACCGCCGTGAGCGCTGGCTGCGCTAAGGTCTTGGCGTCGACATACCATTGGTCAGTCAACCAAGGCTCGATAATAGCGCCCGAGCGGTCGCCGTGCGGGACCATATGCGTGTGAGACTCAACCTTATCTAGGAGACCTTGGGCCTTCATCATTTCGACGATATGCTTACGTGCCTCGAAGCGATCGAGGCCTGGGAATTGAAGGGCCTTGAAGGTGCGCTGCTGCTCTGCAACTGCACGATTGTCGGTATAATCAGGTTCAGGGACTAGGATGTGGCCATCTCTGCTGAGCACGTTGATCGGCCGCAGGTTGTGCCGCTTGCCGACCTCGAAATCGTTGAAGTCATGGGCGGGCGTAATCTTCACCGCGCCGGTGCCCTTTTCAGGGTCAGAATATTCGTCCGCGATGATCGGAATGAGGCGGCCGACCAGTGGCAGCCGCACTTTTTTGCCGTGAAGATGCTTATAGCGTTCGTCGTCCGGATGGACCGCGACGCCCGTATCGCCGAGCATGGTTTCCGGCCGCGTCGTCGCGACCACGATGAACTCGCCGGTCTCCTTCTCGGCATCATCGACGACCGGATATTTGAAATACCAAAGATGGCCCTTGGTCTCCACCTGCACCACTTCGAGGTCGGAGATCGCGGTCTGGAGTTTCGGGTCCCAATTGACGAGGCGCTTGTCCTTGTAGATCAGGCCTTCCCTATAAAGATCGACGAAAACCTTGGTGACCGCGCGGGAAAGCCCGTCGTCCAGGGTAAAGCGCTCGCGCGACCAATCGCAGGAGGCACCGAGCCTTTGCAATTGCTCGACGATCGCGCCGCCCGATCGGGCTTTCCATTCCCACACGCGCGCCAAAAACTTCTCACGCCCCAAGGCGGCCCGGCCGGGTTCCTGACGCTCCAGCAATTGACGCTCGATGACCAATTGCGTGGCGATGCCGGCGTGATCCGTGCCGGGTTGCCAAAGCACGTCCTTGCCGCGCATCCGCTCGAAGCGGCAGAGAATGTCCTGCAACGTCGTGTTGAGCGCATGGCCCATGTGGAGGGAGCCGGTGACATTTGGCGGCGGAATGACGATCGTGAAAGGCGCCGCCCCTCCCCGCTCCGGGCGCCCTGCCCGGAACGCGCCCGCTGCTTCCCATGCCAAAGCGATTCGGACTTCGACCGCCTTTGGATCGAAAGTCTTTTCCATCATTGGGTCGTTGTTCCCGTGTCGCTCGCTTGCCCTTGCCGAGCCAGCCGGGGCCGGCCGCGCCAAATTTGAGCGTTGGCAAACAAGCGGGCAAAAAGCAAGCGCGCGGAGGGTCAGGCACGTGCCGCGCCAGACCTCTTCGGCAAAGCAAATCCGGCCGCGCCTTGTTTATTCGCCGCGCGTGACCCGCTCGATTTCGGCAGTGACGAGGCGCTCCACGATGCCCGGCAGATTGTCGTCGAGCGAAGTCTTGAGCATGGGACGCAGCATTTCGCGGGTAAGATCGATGACGGCGTCGCTGCGCTGGACAAACCGGCTGGCGAGAAGCGCGTTGAAGGCGGCGAAAACTGAACCGTCGGTGGCGTTTGGAACAAAAGTGCGCCCGGTGCCCGCGGGCGAGCCCGGCTCGAAGGCGTCGCCCTTAGGGTCCGGCCGCGGAGTCTCCCCTTGTAACCCGCTCTCACTCGCAAGCAGCGCCTGGTCGCCGGCGATGATTCGCCGGATCGATGCGAGGATTTCCTCCATCGATGGTTCATGCGGGCTTGGCTGAGGCATCGGGTCGTCTTTCAATAGGGGGTTGGTTGGGCTCATCATCTCCAAATACCTTCAAGGAAGATACGCCGATCCCTGAGAGATCGCGCATCGGGAACAGGCGGCTAAATTTTGGCCCGCCGAGGCCGAAATGCGGAACTTGCGAAAACCAGCACAGCTTGGCGGATTCGCCTTGACCCAAGCTGGCCGCCAATCGAGTGGCCGATTAGCGTCCGTCCGGCGTGCGGAGGCCTATCCATTTGTCCTTGACCTGATCGAAATGGACCGTCGGATCGTATTGCGCAACGCTTAGGTTGAGGTTGGCGGCGGAGAGACGGCCGATCGCGGCCATCACCGCATAGGACGCGACGATCCGGTCGTGCTGCGCGGTAACGAGGGCCACTCTCGCATTCAGCAATTGCTGCTGCTGGAAAAGAATATCGAAAGTCGTGCGCGTGCCGACTTGCGCCTCCTGCCGGATGCTGTCGAGCGCGATCTCGTTGGACTTGACCGCTACCTTGTCCGATAGGACGGCGGCGCGCGCGCTCTCGAGCTGGCCCCAGGCCGAAACCACCGCCGCGCGGACCGTGTCACGCTGGAGGTCGGCTTGCAGCCTGGCTTGACCGAGCGCTTCCTTGGCTTGGCGCGACAGTGCGTAGACATCGCCCCCCGTATAGATCGGCACCGAGACCTGAGCGACGATCGAACCGTTGAAGAGACGGTCTCCGGGAAAACCCTCGAAGATAGTGTTGTGCTGGACTTCGCCGACGATGTTCACTGTCGGGTAGAGTTGTCCCTCGTCCAGCTTGACCTGCAAGGCCGCGGCATCGACGGCATCCAACGCCGCCTGAATTTCTGGATGCTCGGCAAGCGCAAGTTCGATCGCGGTCCCGAGCGTGCCTGGCAAAAGACTCTCAATGGTGCGCGCCGGTTCGAGCCGCGACGGCTCGACGCCGATCACCCTGCGGTAACTGGCGATGCTGTTTTGCAGATTGGCTTGCGCGGTGAAGTAATCGGAGCGTGCCGTGGCAAGACTCGATTCAGCCTGGGCGACATCGGTCACGGTCACCTCGCCGACGGTGAAACGATCGCGGGTCTGCCGCAATTGTTCTTGAAGGACGATGATGTTGTTCTTGCGAAGATCGAGGATGGCGGTGTCGCGCAGGACGTCCATGTACGCGGTCGCGCCGCTTAGCAGGGTATTCTCCTCGGTGTTGCGCAAGGTCTCGCGCGCCCCGAAAATATTCGATTCGGCCTGCCGCACGCCGTTCACCGTGCGGTTGCCGTTAAACAGATTTTGGGTAACTTTCAAATCGAAAATCCCCGGGTCCGTCCCGGCTAGCAGGTGCTGGCCAGTTGACGCCGCACGGCTGCCTGGGATACTGACATTCCCCCCTTGCGTCGCGAAGTCCAAATAATTATAGCCAAATTGCACGTTTGCGGTGGCCGTCGGCCGCCAGGTCGCTGTCGCCTGGGGCAGAGTTTCATCGGTGGCCCGGACCGCGGCGCGCTGCTGGTTCAGGTCCGGGTTGCCGCCATAGGCGAGCGCCAAGGCGCTCGACATTGTCTCCGCCCGGCCGGGCGAGGCGCTGGGCGGCAACGCCATGACGATCAATGCGCCCCCGATCGCCGCAAGAACCGGCCGCACGTTGAAATGGGAACGAGTTAAAACGGCGCCGCGCATCGAACGAAATCAATCCCTTAGTTACAGACTCGCCAACCCGGCTTTGCGCGATCGCCTCATGTTCCCTCGCGGCCCTCCGGCCGGGGCTTTTTGAGTCGGTCTGCTGGCGGAAACTTACTCGCTTGGGGCGCCCGACGCACCTGCCAACCCGTCCATCGCAACGAAAACTCCCATTGCGTCGCAAAAATGTGACAGGGCCGGAAATTATCGTGCACAGATATGCACAGGTGCAACGCCGTTCCGGTTTCTCAAAAAAATGCGAATTGTTCGCCCTTCCGGAAAGCTTCGAGGACCGGGGCAGAGGCGTCGAACAAGACGCGATATCCGTTGCCGCCGTCGATATTCTCGTAGCGCACGGCTTTGCCCGCGCGCCCGGTGGGATCGCCGGGAAGGCGCTTGAGGGCGACCAGACGTCCACCGTCCTTCAGTTGCGCGAACAGCGCCTCGAGATTGGCCTCGACCGCGCCATTGATGAAAATCAGGTCGAATGGCGCCTCCTTGGGCGCGCCTTCCGCAAGCGGGGCCAGGATGGTTTGAACCTTCGCCAAGCCGAAGGCGTCGAGATTGCGCCGCAACGCATCATATAAGGAGCGCTCCGATTCGAGCGCCACGACACGCCCCGCGAGACCGGCGAGGAGCGCCGACGAATAGCCCGTTGCGGCCCCGACATCGAGCACGGTGCCGGTCGATACCACGCCGGCCCCTTGGATGAGGCGCGCGAGAACAAGCGGCGGCAGGAGCGTGCGCCGTTCTCCGCCGGGTCCGGCGGGCTTTAGTTGCAGCCCAATATCGGAATAAGCGAGCGGCGCAAGCTCCCCGGGAAGGAAATGCTCGCGGGGGACCTCCAGCATCCGCGCCAAGAGCGGTTGGTCGGTGACGTCGAAAGTCCGGATCTGACAATCGACCATGGTCCGGCGGTGAAGCGCCGATTGAGACAAGCGATCCGCGATGCCGGCGTCTTCGAGGCGGCTGTCCTGCATGATTTCCTGCCAAGGCCTTTATCTTGCAAAGGTCCTTTATTCGGCGGGCTCTCGCGCATTCGTGCCCCCCGCACGGTCAATTTATAGATTTCCCGGCTTCCTCTGTCCATTAAAGCGGCGGACGTTTCTGAGCGAAAAGCACGTTTTGCGGACCAGCGGGGGTCTTGGCCACGCGCCCTTCATTGCTCTCATATCGGCTTCGCGCTACAACTTCCCCGTCTCCACCGCGAGGAGTTGGTTCATGTCCGAATCTCCAGTTGAGCATTTCGAGCACGCCGAACATGCCGAACATGCCTCTCTTCTGGGCGATCCATTTCTCACGCAAGTATCAATCACGATCGCGATTCTTGCGGTCATCGCCGCGACCGTCGGCAGTCTCGAGACGCTCGAAACCGCGGATGCCATAGGCGACAAGAACGCCGCGGTGCTCTTGCAGAACAAAGCAACCGACACGTGGAATTTTTACCAGGCAAAGAGTATCAAGAAGAACCTTTACGCCATCGCCGCGGCAAACGCCGGGCCGGCGGCCGGCGACTTCAAAAAACAGGCGGAGAGGCACGGCGAGGACGAGCAGGAGCTTTTCGCCAAGGGTCAGGGGCTTGAACGTCAAGCCGAGGAAAAGCTTATTGACAGCGAACGCCACGAAAACCGCCATCATATTTTGACGGTTGCCGTGACGCTTCTTCATGTGGCGATAGCGATCGCGACCATCGCAATCATTGTGCGCGGCCAGCGTTGGCCGTGGTATGCCGCTCTCGCCCTCGGTGCGATGGGGACGATGGGCGCGGCCTACGCCTACATTGGCTAGATCGGGCTAGCTCGAACATTCAGGGCCGGAGCCGGATGACCCAGCGGCGCGACTCTTGCGCCCGCGCCGCCCCGGCCCAACCAATGGTCGCGCCTTCAGGCACCCCCTTTCAGGCGCTTGTTGCACTCGCTCCAATAGCCGTCACCCTTTTGGATCCATTTCAGGCCGCCGTTGGCATTGGTTGCTTTGTTCGCCTTATATTGATCGTCGCAGGTTTTCATGCGGGCCTTCCCTGGCTTCTCATTCGCGTAGGCCGGCGCAATAGCGGTGGGAAAGACGGCGGTGCTTGGTGCTGTGGCCGCCGCAGCCGGTAGCGCCGGTTTCGTCGCGGCTTTCTTGAGCGGATTGACCGGAGCCGGCGCGGCGACAACGGGCTCGGAAGGCGCAGATGGCGGGGGCGGAGCCGCCGCGGACGCGGGCGGGTTCGCCTTGGACTCAGCCGTGCACTTGCTATAAAATTGCTGCCAGGTTTCACCGTTCAAGGTGCCCGCCGCCTTGGCGGCCCGGTATTTCTCGCTGCATACGTGGCGTACATCTTGGGCCGCGGTTCGTCCGAAAGGTGCGAGACCAAACACGATCGACGCCGCGGAGATGCTGACAAGTGAAAAAGAACGACGAACAAACATTGGAATTCTCCATCGAGAGACGAGCGGTCATTGGCTCGACATTCGGAACCGGACCCTGACGTTTCCGCGGCGCGGCTCCGTCTGCGGTCAGTCGGCCGCAGGAGAACCGCGCCGGGCGCTACCGTTTCAGGTGCGCGTCGCATTCCCTCCAATAACCGCCACCACCTTTGGGATTCCATTTCAGGCCGCCATTGGCATTGGTTGTTTTGTTGGTTTTATATTGGTCGAAGCACGTTTTGCGG
>JBAUNU010000641.1:0-1954 GCA_049579405.1 Methylocella sp. | reverse complement strand
CGCACCATAAGCGGCCGCGCGGGGTTTGGGTAGCCCGGACGCCGAAACCGCGGCGGGCGGCGCGCCATGGGTTATCGGAGGCGACAAATGAGCGGCGCACCGCCGGACTGGTTTACGCGCGGCATTGGGCATATTTGGCTGCCCTACACGCAGATGAAAACGGCGGCGGACCCGCTTCCCGTCGCGCGCACGCAAGGAAGCCGCATTTTTCTCAGCGACGGCCGCGAGCTCATCGACGGAATCGCCAGCTGGTGGACCGCCTGCCACGGCTATAATCACCCGCATATTCGCGCGGCCGTCTTAGAGCAGCTCGGTCTGATGCCGCACGTCATGTTCGGCGGTCTCGTGCATGAGCCCGCACTCGATCTGGCGCGGCGGTTCGCGGAGTTATTGCCTCCGGGACTCGACCGCGTTTTTTTCTGCGACAGCGGCTCGGTCGCGGTCGAGGTCGCGATGAAAATGGCGGTGCAGTTCTGGCTGAACCAGGGGATAACCCAGCGCAGCCGTTTTGTTGCATTCAAGGGAGGCTATCATGGCGACACTTTTGCGGCGATGTCGGTCTGCGACCCCGAGGAAGGAATGCACGGGCTCTTCGCGAAGGTCTTGCCGCAACAAATCATCGCAAATCTACCCCTCGATGCGCCTTCCACGCAAACTTTCGATGCTCTGCTGGAGCGTCACGCGGAAGAACTTGCGGGCATAATCGTCGAGCCCTTGGTGCAAGGCGCGGGCGGCATGCTGTTTCACGGCGCGGAAGTGCCGCGGCATTTGCGAGCGGCGGCCGACCGGCACGGCCTCCTATTGATTTTCGACGAGATTTTCACCGGCTTTGGGCGCACCGGAACGATGTTTGCCTGCGAGGCGGCGGGCGTTACGCCGGACATTATCACTCTCTCGAAGGCGCTGACCGGCGGGACCATGGGACTTGGCGCGGCGATTGCCACGAAAAAAGTCTTTGACGCTTTTTTGTCGGACGAACCAAACCATGCGCTGATGCATGGCCCGACTTTCATGGCCAATCCGCTCGCCTGCGCCGCCGCCAACGCGTCGCTTGATCTTTTCGCGCATAGGCCGCGCCTTGAGCAAGTCGCGGCGATTTCCAAGGTGCTTGGCCGTGCGCTCGAACCGGCCCGCGAGTTGCCGCATGTGCGCGACGTGCGGGTGAAAGGCGCGATCGGCGTCGTCGAACTCGATCGCATCGACGATCTTGGCGCGTTGAGGCGCAGGTTTATCGAAGCCGGCGTCTTCGTGCGGCCGATCCGCAATATCGTCTATCTGACCCCTGCCTTTACCATCGGCGAGGACGATCTTGAGCGCCTCACCGGCGCGGTCATCTCGGTTCTCGAACAATGGACGCGGCTGTAGCGCGCGCGAGCGATTGTCTTGTGCTACGATGGGTTTGAGAGGGGAACCAAATGTCGGAGCGGCTTCGCGAGTGGCGGCTTTCCCGCGCGCGGGCGGCGCGGCTCGGCGATGCGCCGAAGAGAGGGCTTACGCGGCGGTTGCCTAGCAATATTTTCGTGCAATTTCTCGCTGGGCCGGAGGACACATGCAAGCGCGTTGGAAGCGAAAAAGCCGAGCGACTTTTTCCAAGGACACGCGCCGGATCACCGCGTCCCGTGGCCCAAGATGCCGCGTTCCGCCAAAAGCCGCGCGATCGCGGCGCGCAGCTCGGCGACGCCTTCGCCACTGCGCGACGAGGTGAAGATCGCCTCTGGAAACGCGGCGAGGGCGTTTGCTCACGAGGGCGAGCGTGGCGGCGAGGCGGCCCTCCTGCTCGGCGGCTTTCACTTCGTCATGCATCGTCAAGACGATCTGATAGGACATCGCGGAGGAATCGAGAAAATCCAGCATCTCGATGTCGATCGGTTTTGCGCCATGACGGCCGTCGATGAGAAGAAACACGCGCAGCAACGGCACCCGGCCGGGTCCAGGACGCGGTCTTTTCCTTCGA
>JBAUNU010000640.1:0-5785 GCA_049579405.1 Methylocella sp. | reverse complement strand
AGCCAAGGCACGATACGGCTGAAGACGGTTTGAGGGGTGAGGAGAAGCAGGAGGCCGCCGATGAACCCACCCGCAAGGCTTATCGCAGCAAGGACAGGCACATTAACGCGGCTGCCCGCCGAAGCGGCGGCGAGACCGTCGCGCGCGGCGTAGCCGGTCGCGATCTGGCCCGGGAACAGCGCGACGGTGCTTGACGCGTTGGCGTCAATTGGCGGTAGTCCGGCGGCGATCAGCGCCGGGAAGGTCAGAAATGAGCCCCCTCCGGCAACAGCATTGAGGAAGCCTGCAGTGAAAGCCGCGAGCGAAACGAGTGCAAAAATCATCGTTTTTCTTCGACGTCAGCAACTAGACGCCACGGCTTAGCAAATGTGGCCGAAAAACATCGCCTGGAGGAAAAGGTTACTTATTAGGCAAAAAGATGTTTCGTCGGGCGAAAATATGGTTATGTGAACTGCTTCAGCGGCGCGGCACATCCGTCATATCCCCCTTTCCTGTCCGTTGCGCGATTGGCGCGCGAAAATGCCCGCATTCCTTCTAAATATCATCGCGTTTCGACCTCCGATTTTGAAGCTTCGCCCCCTTTAGCGGACGCCGCCCATGACATCCACAGCCGCGACTGAAGTGCTGTTGCGAAACAATCTTGATGCTTACTGGATGCCGTTTACCGCCAACCGTTGTTCAAGCAGAGCCCGCGACTTCTCGCCTATGCCAAGAATATGCATTATTTCAGCCCAGAGGGCCGCGCCATCCTCGACGCCAGCGCGGGTCTTTGGTGCGCCAACGCCGGACATTGCCGCGCGCTCATCGTCGAGGCCATAAGAGCGCAAGCAGGCGAACTTGATTTTCTGCCGCCGTTTCAGTTCGGGCATCCGAATGCGTTTGCCCTGGCGAGCCGGATCGCGGCACTGGCGCCAGGCGATTTGGACCACGTGTTCTTTACCAATTCCGGGTCGGAAGCGGTGGATACCGCGCTAAAAATCGCCATCGCTTATCACAACCTCCGTGGCGAAGGCGCCCGCCAGAGGCTGGTCGGGCGCGAGCGCGGCTTTCATGGCTCGGGCTTCGGCGGCATGGCGGTCGGCGGCATCGGCGCGAACCGCAAACTCTTCGGCGCTTTTTTCGCCGGCGTCGATCATCTTCCATCGACCTATGATCGCGCCAAGCAGGCCTTCACGAAGGGCGAGCCGGAATGGGGCGCGCATCGCGCCGACGAGCTTGAAAAAATCGTCGGCGTGCACGATGCCTCGACGATTGCCGCGGTTATCGTCGAGCCCATGGCCGGCTCGACTGGCGTTTTGCCGCCCCCCACCGGCTATCTGGAACGGCTAAGATCGATCTGCGACAAATATGACATTCTGCTGATTTTCGACGAAGTCACCTGCGGCTTCGGCCGTCTCGGCCATGCCTTCGCGGCCGAGCGCTATGGCGTGCTTCCGGACATGATCACCTTCGCCAAGGGCGTAACGTCGGGCACGGTGCCGCTCGGGGGCGTGATCGTCCGCCAGTCGATTTACGAAACCTTCATGGAAGGCCCGGAGCATGCTGTCGAACTGTTGCACGGCTATACCTGTTCTGGCCACCCTTTGGCTTGTGCTGCGGGTCTTGCCGCGCTCGACCTCTACGAGGAAGAAGATCTCTTTGGGCGGGCGCGCCAACTTGAATCCTTTTGGGCCGATGCCGTGCATGGCTTGAAGGGGCTGCCCAATGTCCTCGATATCCGCAACGCCGGGCTGAGCGCTGCAATCGACCTCGTGGCCAAGCCAGGCGCCCCTGGGAAGCGAGGGTTTGACGCAATGGATCGCGCGTTCCACGATTTCGATCTTCTCCTGCGCGGCGTCGGCGACACGCTTATTCTGACGCCGCCGCTGATCGTCAGCGAGGCGCAGATCGGCGAGATCGTCGACAAAACGGCGCGGGCGATCAAGGCCGTCGCCTGACTCATATTGGCCGGCACGAGCGTGCGGTAAGGATCACGTGGGTCGGGTAGGGGAAAAGCGGAGTGTAGGAATAAGAGGCCGAAACCTGCGTTCCGCAGGCCGGGCTGCTCGATGAAAATACGCTGGAGCTAAGGCTCATGCCATTGGCCATGCTGACCGCATAGCTTTGAATCTGAGCCGGCGTGCCGCAGGTCGTCGTATTCACGACGGCGCAACGCGCCGCCTGCTCGACGGCGTATTGGAGAGTGTTCTGCGTCCACAACATCCGTCCGCCATCGACGGTGCCAAGCAGCAGCAGCATCAGGGACAAAATGATAAGCGCGAATTCGACCGCGGCGGCGCCGCGGATATCCGAGATAGGACGAAGGCCGGCATGACCCGCCCATTTGTCTCGCCATCGACGTGAACAGCTGCGTTTCATGTTGGGCCTCAGTTGATGCGCGTGACCGAGGTCGCGCTTAGGTTCAAGGAACCGCCCGTGAGGTGTGTGCCCCACATGGCCGGGAAAATCGGGGTATATGACGTGCTCGCCGTCACGCTTACATAGATGCCGGTCGTGGGCCCGCTCGTACACGCACACGGCAGTACGCATGTCTGCGTGACTCCACTCGCGCTGGCGTTGCCACAATAGTTGGAAGACGTCGCGGTGACGCCGCTCCGCGTCGTGGCCGAAGTCGCGGCGGTGCTGACGTTGCTGGCGCAGGTGGTGGAGACGGCGTTGGTGGTACTGTCCCAGCAATTAATGGCGGCGTATTCGCTCCCGGCTCTCGCCGCATTGCCGACTTGCTGGTTTGCCAAGAGCGCGAGCGCAAGGTCGGTGGCGGCGGGAAGCAGAAACGAGAGAAGGGTCGCAACCAACGCGAATTCAACTGCCGCGACGCCGCGTTGGTTATGGCAGAGATGGCCGGTCAAGACAGGAAGGTGCGCCTTTGGGGTCCAGGTTGTCATTCGGCGGGTATCCCCTTGGTGCCGGCTTGTTGCTGAAGCCCGGGAACGACCAACGACCCGCAATTCACGCCAAAACTCGACCCTCCAGAAAGGGTGACGGTGTCGGCGATCAATTGCAGGCATGCGGGATTGGTCGAGCTGCCTCCGCTGTACGACACATTCTGGCTCGGCATGTAGATAGAGCCGGTGATCGACATGGTCGTTCCGCCGCTAAAGAAGTTTGAGTTAGCCGGCGCGTTCCGGTCCACGTAAAACGCTACTCCCTGCATTGGTCCGGACGTCGGCGGCGTGAGGGTGAGGTCGGCGCCGCCACTTACGTTGACGATTCCGGTCGACGAAGCTGGCGACCCTGTTAGGATGATGCTTACTCCCGACGCGGTGATGGTGTTGCCGCCGGATAAATTGAAACCGCCGTTATAGAGGGTGTAAATGCCGGCGCCCATCGTCACCGTGCTCCCACCGCTCAGGCTGACATCGATGGCGCCCGAGCCGCCGGTGCCATCGATGGTGTAATTGCCGGAGCTCATCGTCAGCTGGGCCCCGCCGCTCACGCTGATCCCTTTGTAGCAGCCGGGACCTATGGTCGCCTTTGCGCCGCCGCTCAGATTTGGTTTAGCCGCGCAGGGGGAAGTGGAATAAGAGGGCACCGCTAGACTTGCATAGGGATCTTTGGTCGCCGGGGCACCCGTCTTGACCGTCGCGGTGATGGTGGCGCCGCCCGAGGTGGTATAATTGCCCACGAAATTCACGTTAGCGGCGGTCACGCTGGCGCCGCCGGAGAAGTTCCCGGCCGTCCCGCTGGAGCTATTGGCGGCAATGGTGCAATTTTTTGCCCCGACACTAGCCCCGCCGCTCATTCCGATCGCGCTGCTGGCTGTCTTGTCGAGGGCCAAAATGCAAGCGGGCGTGCCGACGATTACCACCGCGCGGCCGCTGACCGTGGGAGCGGCGCCGAGCAAGGCCGCGAAGTAGCGTGTTTGCGGCTGCTTGATAATAACTTCGTAGGCGCTAGTGTTCGCCGTGTTAGGGCCGGATGTCGGCGGGTTGTTGACGATCACCGTCACGCCCTTCTGGCCGTTGGTGAAGCCGGTCGCGGCCGCGACGGCGAGGGCCTGATTCGTAATTTGGGCCGAGGTGGCGCCTGTTTGCGCCGCCGCCACAAGGAGAGAGAGCGCCGAATTGTCCGCCGCCACTTGGATCGAGTTCTTCGAACTCGACCATTGCGAGACATCGACCGCGAACGCGGTCAACCCGAGCAGGACAGGCATGGCAAGTGCAACAAGCACGATCACGACGCCGCTCCGGTCGCCGGAAAATCCGCGCGCCTTCGCGGCCTCGAACCGAGGACCGAGATGCGCGGCCCGGCGGGTTGCCCCGGGAAGCCGCGATAGCAAATAGCAGAAATATTTATGAATTAATGAGCACATAATCGCTTTTATTCCCTACAAAACTCGCTGTATTCCAGTTCAATTGGAACACAGTTGTTGATACACATACGTTTTTGACTATTCATTTAGATAATACTTACAATTTGATAGAACGCTTTGGTGTTCCCTTTCCCGTTCGTTCACACCCAGCGGCGGCGCCAGGAGGGGAAAGCCGGGCAAGACGAGCTTTTGGCCTATCCCTCTCCACCGGCGGATTCGTTGCGGTCCTGGTAAACGAAGAGCAAAAGCTCTACTGTCTGGTGGCGGGTTTCAATTGGCGCCGCCTTGTTTGGCGCAACCGTGGTCACGCCATCATGGGCCTTTCCCCGGCAGTGGGGCGCGCCGCTATGCAACGAGGAAGCTCCGTGCCGTACCCAATGGGCACAATTCTCGCCCGGTTTCTGCCCATCGCGGGATGGAAGGTTGGGGAGCCTTCGCTGGCCAGCGCAACAAATTGGCGAATACGGCTTTCGTTAGCTCTGAGAACAAGCTTGGGCATGCAAGATCAAAGCAGGAATACCAGGAATCGCGACGACCGGGGAAACCGAGTAATCGGCGGAGACTTGATTGCCACTACAGGTTACGGGCGGATTGTTCACTTTAAATATCGTTGGGGAAGGGTTGAGGCCATAGGATTGACTGGCAGCGTAACCTTGGGTGCCGGAGATAATGACATTGCCGCAAACTGTTGGATTGACGGCCATGCATCGTGCCGCCATTTCTGCTCCGTGCTGCAAGGCAAATTGTACCCACATCCCGTAACCGATTTGCGAAACTCCGAGAACCATCAAAATGAACACAGGCAGGGTTATCGCGAATTCAACCGCGGAAGTGCCCCGACGGTCCTTGAAGACAGTCCTCCTTGTCATTTGATTCTCACAACTGCTTGCGCCGCCAATGTCACGGTGCCTGTTTGCCATGGATTGGGAATGATCGGGCTAAATAAAGCCTGTGCACAGGCTTGGACATAAGTGCCAGCTTTGAACCCGCTGGAACAGGTGCTCCCACAAGTAGCGACTGTCACCGCGCTCACCGATGCCAATGTGCACCCGCTAGCGACTGTCACCGCGGTCGCCGATGGGCACCCGCAAAATTCCGACGGCGCGGGCGTGGCAGTGATCGCCGGCTCGTATGTGGTTGCATTTGTGATGGCGCTCGAAATGCTCTGCGTGCCAGTCGCAATGAACCCGTGCGCGACGGCGTAATCGGCGCCGGCCTGGGCGGCGAAGCCTACCTGCGTTTGTCGAAAGATGGTGATGCCCAATTCACAGACGCCCAAGACCCCCGTAACGAGGAACGGCGACACCATCGCCAATTCAACTGCCGCTACGCCGGCTATGGCGAGGCGCTCCCGGCCGAAGAAAGCACCGAGTGCTTTTGGCAAAACCATCAACGTCCCTCTGCATCTTGACATGTGCGATCACTCCAAAAGCGAGGCTGGCGCCGGAGACGACGGGCCGAGGGTTACAGCAC
>JBAUNU010000639.1:0-5242 GCA_049579405.1 Methylocella sp. | reverse complement strand
CCGGAAGGCTGCCGCTACGCCGATTTCGAGTTCGACTTTCCGCGCCGCCGCGTTCTCGCCGTGCGGGAGGATCATCGCGCCCGCCCGCCCGCCGATCCAAAGGCCGCTATCGTCGCCTTGCCGATCGACCCGCGCGGAGCCGAAACGATTTTGATCGAGGGACCGGATTTCCTGAGCTCGCCGCGACTTGCCCCCGGTGGCGAAAGACTAGCCTGGATCGCCTGGGATCACCCCGGCATGCCTTGGGACGGGACCAGGCTTCTCATGTCCGGTGTGACGCGCGAAGGCGCGGTCGAAGCCGCGCGGCTTGCGGCGGGCGAGACGCCGGAAGCGATCGTGCAGCCGCAGTGGTCGGCTGACGGCACGTTGCATTTCTGCTCCGACCGGACCGGGTGGTGGAACCTCTACGCCTTGCGTGGCACCGCGATAGAAGCCTTGGCGCCGGTCGAGGCCGAGATCGGCGGTCCGCATTGGGTTTTCCGCCAGCGCTACTACGATTTTCTCGCCGATGGGCGGATCGTCGCGGCGATCGTCCGCGACGGGATCAGGACCGCCGTGTTGATCGCGGACGGCAAGATTGCACCGCTCGGCATCGGCCAAGTACATGACTGTCCGCACCCGCTCGGCGATGGTTTGGCCTATATCGCGACACCACCGGCCGCGCCGCCCTCGGTCAACATAAAGCCAAGATTGGACGGCGGCGCGCCACTCGTTATTCGCCGCGTCGCCCCCGCCGTGCTTACGGAAGACACCATTTCGCCCGGCGAGCCGATCACATTCGCGACCCGTGGCGGCACCGGACATGGCTTTTGGTATCCGCCCAAGAACCGCGATTACGAAGGCCCTTCCGGCGAATTGCCCCCGCTCGTCGTCTTGTCGCACGGCGGGCCGACCAGCATGACGACCAACAGTTTTTCTTTAAGCATCCAATGGTGGACGAGTCGCGGCTTTGGCGTTGTCGATGTCAATTACGGCGGCTCGACCGGCTATTGCCGTGCCTATCGCGAGCGGCTCTATGGGCACTGGGGTGTCGTCGATGTCGAGGATTGCGCCGCCGCCGCAACGCATCTTGTCGAACGCGGGCTTGTCGATGGCGCCCGCCTCGTCATTCGCGGCGGCAGCGCCGGGGGCTTCACCACGCTTGCCGCGCTGACGTCCCTGAACCTGTTCAAGGCGGGGGCAAGCTTTTACGGCGTTGGCGATCTCATGCTGCTCGCCAAGGACACCCACAAATTCGAGTCCCGCTATCTCGACAAGCTGGTTGGGCCGTTGCCGGAGGCGCAAGCGCTTTATAGCGACCGTTCGCCGGTCCGCCATATCGACAGGCTTTCCTGTCCGGTGATCTTTTTTCAAGGCGAGGACGATAAGACGGTTCCACCCAATCAAGCACAAACCATGGTCGAGGCCATGGCCGCGAGGGGCTTGCCTGTCGCCTATTATTCCTTCGGGGGCGAGGGACATGGGTTTCGCAAGGCCGAGACCCTGCGCCGCGCGCTTGAACTGGAACTCGATTTTTACGGCCGCGTGTTTCGCTTCACCCCGCCGGGCTTAAACGAGCGCGTGGAGATCGCGAACATGCCGGTCCGCGAAGGTTAAGCCGTCCTCTATTAGGCCGCGGCGCGGCATCAATGGGTCCGCGCCCCGACAAAACGGGCGGCCTCTTTCAAGACCGCCGCCTTGGTGCCTTGCGGAAACGAATCGAGCACGGCGATCGCCGCCGCCACGAGATTGTCGCGCCGTTCCCGCGCCTCATCAATGCCGAGCGCGGCAACGAGCGTCGCCTTATTGCGGCCGGCGTCCTTGCCCGCGCGCTTGCCGAGCGCCAACGCGTCGGCTTCGATATCGAGAATATCGTCGGCCACCTGAAACGCCGCGCCAAGCGCACGGCCATAGCGGGAGAGCGCGGCCCGCGCCTGGGCATCGGCTCGCCCAAGAATCGCGCCCGCTTCGACCGCATAATGCAACAGCGCGCCGGTTTTCATCGCTTGAAGTTTTATCACCGCCTCGGCGTCGTGCGGCTCGAGCGCTTGTTCGGCTTCGAGATCGAGCACCTGACCCCCGATCATGCCTCCCAAACCGGCCGCGCGCGCCAGAGCGAGAACGAGTTCCGCGCGAACCCCAGGGTCCGGGTGGGTCTCGGGATCCGCCATCACATCGAACGCATAGGTTAGAAGGCCATCGCCAACTAGGATCGCGGCCGCTTCGCCGAAAGCCTTGTGTGTGGTTGGCCTTCCCCGGCGCAAGTCGTCGTTGTCGAGGGCCGGAAGATCATCATGGACGAGCGAGTAGCAATGGACCATTTCGACCGCCGTGGCGGCACGCAATACGCCGTCGCCTTCAACGCCGAGTAGGCGCGCGGTCTCGATCGTGAGAAAAGGCCGGAACCTCTTGCCGCCGCCAAGACAGGCGTAGCGCATGGCTTCGAGAAATCGCGCCGGTCGGACCGTCTCGCCCGCCAAGGTGGCAGGGCTCAGCAGGGAATCGAGCATCCGCTCCGAGGCGGCGGCGATTGCCGCCAGTCTAGCCTCGAATTCGCGCGCCCGCGTGCCACCGGTCATTGTCTCGCCGTCCTTTGGCCAATAAAGCCGAGGCTTTGCTTGCCCTATTGGGCGCGACCGGTCAAGGCTCGGCCATGGCATCCAGGTTCCGCCGGGCCGGCGCGGCCGGCACGATTGCGCGCATCGTCCTCTGCGCCGGCTTGGCGCTGGCGGTCGGTTTCGCCGCGTTGATTCTCGTCTACCGGTTCCTTTCGCCTGTTTCGACGCTCATGTTTGCGCGTTGGCTCGAAGGCGAGACGGTCGAGCGCCGCTATGTTCCGCTCGAACGCATTTCGGGCTTTCTCCGCGCCGCCGTCATCGTCTCGGAGGACGCGCGCTTTTGCGAGCATAACGGCGTGGACTGGGGCGCGTTGCGCTGGGTCCTCGACCACCCGGGCGCAAACGGCCCCAAGCGGGGCGCTTCGACGATCCCCATGCAGACCGCGAAGAACTTGTTTCTTTGGCCGTCGCGATCCTATGTCCGCAAGGCAATCGAGATTCCCTTGGCGCTTTTGATCGATCTCGAATGGCCGAAACGGCGCATTTTGGAGGTCTATCTCAACCTGGCCGAATGGGGGGATGGAATTTTTGGCGCCGAGGCAGCGGCCCGGCATTATTTCCACAAGAGCGCGGATAGGCTCGACGCCAGGGAGGCCGCATTGCTCGCAACCGCCCTGCCCGATCCTCGGCACCGCAATCCCGCAAGGCCGTCCCGGCGCCAACTCTGGCTAGCCGCGCGCGTCATGGCGAAGGCGCAAAGGGCCGGCCCGCTCGTCGAATGCGTTGAATAAAATGCACTACGATTCGTCTGCGCATCGCGGCCGCTGCCTCGCATTTTAGGATAGTCAGGCATGGGATTTCCTTGTAAGAGGCACGTCAATCCCCAAGCGCGCGACGCGGTACCGCCCGCGAACCGAAATTGAGACAGCGACATGGCCGTTCCGAAACGCAAGACCTCCCGGATGAAGCGCGGATTCCGGCGTTCCGCCGATGCGCTCAAGGCGCCTGCCTATGTGGAAGACAAGGATTCCGGCGAGTTGCGGCGTCCGCATCATGTCGATCCCAAAACCGGCATGTACCGCGGCCGCCAGGTTTTCACGCAAAAGGCCAAGGAAGAATAAATCGCCCCGGCCAGGATGAAATGACCGTTGTTCCCGCTCCCGACCCGTGGCCCTAGGAGTGCGTCGGCTGAGCCAGGCGATGGCATCGCGCCAGCAGCTCACGCGGCTTCCTGCGCCCGCTTCGACACCTGCTCTCGCAGCGCGCGCAAATCCCGGGCAAATACCCTGATCCCTTCGGCGAGCTTCTCGGTCGCCATCGCGTCCTCGTTCAACATAAGACGGAAAGACTTCTCGTCGAGTGCGAGCTTTGCTGATGCGGGCGCCGCCGACGTCTTCGGATCCAACCGGCGCGGCAGGTCGCCCATGTCGCGCGAGAGTTCTTCGAGGAGTTGCGGCGAAATGGTCAGCCGGTCGCAACCGGCCAGCGCCTCGATTTCGCCTTTGTTGCGGAACGACGCGCCCATGACGACGGTCGCGATCCCGTGGGCCTTGTAGTAATTGTAGATTTGCCGCACGGAACGGACCCCTGGATCGGTCTCCGCCGTATAGCTCTTGCCCTCGGCCTTGCTGTACCAATCGAGAATACGCCCGACGAAAGGCGAGATGAGGAACACTCCCGCATCGGCGCACGCGGCGGCCTGGGTCAGCGAGAAAGTCAAAGTCATGTTGCAGTCGATACCCTCGCTTTGAAGAATCTTCGCGGCCCGGATGCCTTCCCAGGTCGCGGCGATCTTGATCAGGACGCGGTCGCGGCTTAACCCCAGCTTTTCGTATTCGGCGATGATCGCGCGTGCCTTGGCCACGGTTCCCTCGCTATCGAAGGATAGATCCGCGTCGACTTCCGTGGACACGCGGCCAGGCACGATCTCGGCCAATTCCAGCCCAAATTTCAAGGCGAGCCGGTCGGTGATCTCGCTTGTCAATCGATGGTGCTCCCGGCCCCAAAGGACGGTTTCCTCCAACAGACGCGCATGATTCGGCAGGTGCGCCGCTTTCAGGATCAACGTCGGATTGGTGGTCGCATCGACCGCCCCGAAGCGGCGGATGGCATCCACATCGCCGGTGTCCGCGACAACGGTCGTCATGGCTTTCAACTGATCGAGTTTTGAGGGCATGGACCTTGATCCTTCGACGAAATTCAAAACCGTCAGCGATTAAAACGCGGGAGACGAGGGATTGTTGCCCCAGCGAATAGTTTCATGAGCATCGATGAAAGAATTTTTGTCGGTTACGGATGGATCAAACGCAAAAGCGCGCGCCCCGCCTTTGACTTGAGTTCCTTCGGGGTAAGGGTTCCATCCTTGTCGGCATCGGCGGCGTTGAAGAGCTTTTCGGCAAGGCCGAGATATTCGTCCTTCGTCAGGGTTCCGTCGTGATCCTGGTCGGCCTGCTTGAACTGTGCCGTGTCGGCGCGGCCGCCGATCTCGTGGCGATCGAGGGTAGCGTCGCTATCCTTGTCGAGCTTATCGAACACGCTTGCGGCGGCGTCCTTGACCTCGGCGAGATCGAGCGTGCCGTCGTTGTCCTTGTCAAGGCCAGCGAGCGCCGCCGCCGCGAAGGATTTCGAGCTGGATGCGATGGAAAGGATCGCCATCGAGAGGCCGCAAGCGATCAGTTCACTCACAAAGAACCGGCGGTCGATCA
>JBAUNU010000638.1:0-1872 GCA_049579405.1 Methylocella sp. | reverse complement strand
GTGGAAATAGCGCGCGCCAGGCCGAACCGCGAGATATTTGGACGCGACAGTCTCAAGGTTATGATTGAACACATCGGGCTTGGCCGCAACGACCGTCTCAAGCGCTCCTTGTTTGCGCAAAAAGTCGGGGGTCAACACCTCGATCGTGGTATTTGGGCTCGCCGAGCGGATGGCCGCGATTGCTTTCGCGAAATGCCCTGCCCCGCCATCTTCGAGATCGTCGCGATCGACGGAGGTGATGACGGCATGGGCGAGCCCGAGTTTTTTGACCGCTTCGCCGACCCGGACGGGCTCGGATGGATCGAGCGCGTGGGGAAGACCGGTTCTGACGTTGCAGAAGGCGCAGGCGCGCGTGCAGGTGTCGCCCATGATCATGAACGTCGCGTGTTTCTTTTCCCAGCACTCGCCGATGTTCGGACAGCCCGCCTCTTCGCAGACGGTCACGAGCCCATGTTCCCTGACGATTTTCTGGGTCGCCGCCCATTGCGGCGAGCCCGGCGCCTTGACCCTGATCCAGTCGGGTTTTCGCGCTACCGGTTGATCTGGCCGGTGCGCCTTTTCCGGGTGGCGCGGCTCGTTTTTGGAACTACCGTTGCTGTGCAGGAGGTCCGTGACGTGCGACATTCAAAACAGCATCCTTCACGTGCGCGGATCGGCAAGATTGTTGTTTCGTCAATAATGGCTTTGTCGAGCTGCGCGCGTGTCAGATTGAAAACATCTGAAAGATCGGCGCCTCTCAAGATCCTATAACTTAAGTTCGCCCATACGTCCTCTCCGAAGGGTTTTGCGACATTAGGGCTATGATACGGATAATTTCTCCGATGTCGGCGGGTGCGTCGATCTCACCATAATCCGATTTCTGTCGCTGAAGATAGGTAGTCAGCAGGTAAATGACAGGGTCCGGCAAGTCGCGAAAATCTGCACAGACTTGGCCGAGGGTCAAAATCATCTCGCCTGGCTGCCTCCTTTCATAGCTCGCGATCCCAAGGGCGGACAGGCGGCTCGGTCCCTTGGCCTTTGCGATGCGGGCCACCGGGCTTAAGGGAAATCCCGGCCTCGCGGGCGATCTTTGCAGAAGGACTGACGGTTCCGGCGCAGGGCTTCGGCCTGCGCGATCTGACGGGATGTGATCCGGGTTCGCAGGGGATGCGGCCGACTGGTTCGGAGACCCGCCACGCCTTCGCTTTGGGGGCGCTGGAGGAGCTTCGCAAATCCCACAAACCTCAGTTTCTGCGTGAACAACCTGTTGAGACATTACAGCTAGGCCGATTTGTTAAAGCGCACCGCGCTCTCAAACAAGCCCGAACCATCCGTCCCGCCAACGAGCGGATCGACGAGGTTTTCCGGATGCGGCATCAGGCCAAGAACATTGAACTTCTCCGAGTAGATTCCGGCGATGTCATTGACCGAGCCGTTCGGATTGGCGGCGCCGTCCCTGCCGCCGCGCGCGTCGCAATAACGGAAGGCGACGCGGCCCTCGCCCTCGATGCGGGCAAGCGTCTCCGTGTCAGCGGTAAAATTTCCCTCGCCATGGGCGATCGCCACCTTGATGATCTGATTTTTGGCATAGTGGGAGGTAAACGGCGTATCGGCTCGCTCGACGGCCAAATGCTGCATCCGGCAGATGAAGCGCAAATTGGCGTTGCGCATCAACACGCCAGGCAATAGCCCGGCTTCAACTAGAATCTGGAAACCGTTGCAGATGCCGAGAACGAGACCGCCTCGCCCGGCATGGGCGCGCACGGCGTCCATGATTGGCGCCCGCGCGGCGATGGCGCCGCAGCGCAAATAATCGCCGTAAGAAAAGCCGCCCGGAAGCACCGCAAGACCGGTGCCGGCGGGCAGGGTTTGTTCGCGATGCCAGGCGATGGA
>JBAUNU010000637.1:0-2174 GCA_049579405.1 Methylocella sp. | reverse complement strand
GCTCCACGCTTTAGTCGAGGGGACGAAGCTCGTTCGCGAAAGGCTAGGGCAATCTCAAGCCGCCGCGTAAAACATCAGGTGGCGCGGACCGTCTAGCGGTCCGTGCCCCGCGTCCGCCGGAATTATTACGATGCCGGTATATACAATCATCTGTCCAGACTGCGGGCATTTAGCGAAGAGTCTCGTTCTGAAGGGCACCCGCATGCCCACGGAGTGGACGTGCTCTCAATGTGGAAGTCACCGCGCGTGCCCGGATCCCGATAAAGTGCCCGAGCCCCATCCTTGGGAGACCGGGCACGGCGCCGGTTGTCCCTGTTGTTGCGGCTAACCGCTCCGACATAGGCGGGGAAAAGAGCGATTTCCAACGCCCCTATGAGGGGAGATGAATAATGGATCAGTTCGCCACTAGAGAATCTGGTCCGTCCTTCCTGACTATCGAGCAGTGGGCGAGGAAGATCGACGAGGCGCTCGAGAAGCCAAACGTCGCCGGGCCCATTAGGAATATCCGGGACGACGACCAGCGGGAGTTCGACGCCATCTTCATCGGTGGCGGAGCTGCGGGGCGATTCGGATCAGCATATCTGCGCGCCATGGGTGGCCGTCAACTAGTGATCGACCGCTGGCCTTTCCTCGGCGGCTCCTGCCCACACAATTCTTGCGTCCCCCACCACCTCTTCTCGGATTGCGCGGCGGAATTGATGCTCGCTCGCACGTTCTCGGGAACCCTCTGGTTTCCGGACATGACGGGACGGACGACCTCGATCAAGGAAGTGGTCGATCTGTTCCGGCGCGGCCGCACCGGGCCGCATGCCGTCATGAATTACCAGAGCAAGGAGCAACTCGACATCGAGTTCGTGCTGAACGCATCAGCCCGCATCATCGATTCCCACACCGTCGAGGCTGCCGGCGAGATTTTTCGGGCGCGCGCCCTGGTCCTGGCCCTAGGCTCCGAGCCGATTCGCCTCGATGCGCCCGGCCGCGATCTCCACGGCGTCCACGACTACGCGACTTTGGTCGAGGTGTTCGACCGCGAGCCGGGCGAGGCCATAGTGGTCGTCGGGGGCAGCAAGACGGCAGTGGAATATGGTTGTTTCTTCAATGCCACCGGCCGTCGCGTGATCATGCTGGTCCGCGACCGCCTTCTCAAGCTGATTAGCGATGGCGAAACCCGCGCCTACGCCGTCGATCGGATGCGCGAGCAAGGAATCGAGATTCTCGAAGGCGCGACGGTGTCCGCCATCCTCGGTGATGCTGAGGGCCGAGTCGCCTGGGTTGTCGCCGATACCCCCTCGGGTGAGCTCGTAATCGCGACGGACTTCGTGTTTCAGGCGCTTGGCGAACGGCCGCGGTCGCGGCTGGGGGTCGAGGCGCTCGGCGTCGCCATCGACGACCGCGGTGCTGTGGTCGTCGACGAGCAGCTGCGGACGTCCCTCCCTGATGTTTATGCGGTAGGCGACCTCATCGGCGCGCCCATGGAGATGTTCAAGGCGCGCAAGAGCGGTGCTTATGCCGCGCGCGCCATAATGGGCGAGAAAGTCAGCTACCGGCCGTCCGACTGGCCGGATTTTCTGCACACCCATTACGAAGTGAGCTGGCTTGGCCTCGGCGAGGAGGAGGCGCGTGCGCGTTATCCGAACGTCGTCGTCCTGAAGATGCCTCCCGATAACCCCAATGGCCTGGACATCGGCCTGCCGGCGAGTGACCGGACGATGCTCTACGCCATGGCGCGTCCGCACATGTCCGGCTTCCAGAAACTGATCCTCGATGGCGAGACCAGGCGGGTGCTTGGGGCCCACCACGTCGGCTATGGCGCCAAGGATGCCTTCCAATACCTCAACGTCCTGGTTAAAAAGGGCCTGACCATCGATGAGCTGGCCGAGATGGACGAGCTTTTTCTTAACCCGACGCACTTCATCCAGCTGTCGCGGCTGCGGGCTGGCCATCAGGAGTTGCGAAGCCTGTGAGCCGGGTGGTGATGGTCACTGGAGCGGCATCGGGAATTGGAGCTGGGCTGGCCTCGCACTTCGTCAGCCTGGGAGACCGCGTGATCGCCCTCGACATGGACAGAGGGCTCACGGCGCTGGCCGATCGGCTTGCCAGTCCGAATCTGATGCTGGCACTTGCCGACGTCACAGATGAAGCGCAGGTGGAAAGGGCGTTGGTCGAGTCTACCG
>JBAUNU010000636.1:0-4766 GCA_049579405.1 Methylocella sp. | reverse complement strand
GAGATGAAAAAACTTTGAATAATCATCTCTCGAGTTCTCGCCTTATTTCGCGATCGAGCGCGAGCGGACCGCGCGGAATATCAAGACCGTGACGGCCCCGGCCGATAACCTAATCCGTGAGCTTGCCGGGTTCATCGCGGCTATTCTAGCGGCCGCTCGACCGGAGTTCTCGTTGCCATCCGTCTCACTCTCGACGGGAAGACCCTCGAACGCCAGGTGAACTGCCTTGTCAAAAGGGTTTATGATGAATTACATTCTTTAATAATTTTTATAAAAGCAAAGTTTTATCCATGCGCATAATTGCATTTGTTTCGCAAAAAGGCGGTTGCGGCAAAAGCACGCTCGCCACCTGCCTCGCGGTCGCGGCGCAAGAGGCAGGAGAACGCGTTTTCGTTCTCGACATGGACCCCAAGAAATCCGTCGTCCGATGGGCATCCAGACGAAACGATCCCAACTTGCCGGTCGAGGCGGTTCCGGCGGCGAGGCTTCCGGCGGCGTTAACCGCCCTTTCAGAGCGCAATATGAGCCTTGTCATTGTCGATACCCCGCTCTTGGAGTCGCCAAGATCGCTCGCCGCGATAAACGCCGCCGATCTGTCCATCGTTCCGGCGAGGCCAGCCACGTTCGACATTTGGGCGGCCGAGGTGACCGGCCGCAAACTGAGGCTCATTCACAAGGAATTTATTTTTCTGCTCAATCAGTGCCCGCCCCCCCGGCGACGTGGGCAAGAGGGCATCGCCGCGCTTGAAGCCGTTGGCGCCGTTTTGCGCCCTCACATCCGCGCGCGCGCCGATTTTCTCGAAGCCGCGCGCACCGGCAGGGGCGTGACCGAGGTCGATCCAAAAGGCGCCGCGGCCCAGGAAATGCGAGACCTTTGGATGGATCTCAGGAGCAGGCTCCGGCCGGTTCAAACGTGCGGATGAGCGGAGGTCCTTCACCCGGTCATGGTGGTGACGGCCTCGCCGCCGCGCGCGATGGTCAAGTCCGGTGATTACTCCGCCCGCGCGCCGGAGCGTCGACGGCCCGCTTCCCGGGCAATCTCCGCAATTTCCGATCGCTCGATCGGCTAACCGGCCATTCCTTCCACCGGATTTGCGTGCGCGCGCGGGCGGGCCGCAAATTCGTTGCGATCGGCCGGCGCGGGAAAGAGTCGTTCACGCCAAGATCGAGGCCGCGCAGTTCACGCGATTATTGCTCGTGGAGATAATTGCGCACGGTTTCGAGGAACTTCACGATGGAGATCGGTTTCGACAGATACGCCTCGCATCCGCCCTGCCTGATTTTTTCCTCGTCGCCCCTCATGGCGAAGGCGGTAATCGCGATCACCGGAATATGGCGCAGATCTTCGTCGTCCTTGATCCATTGCGTGACCTGAAGTCCGGAGACCTCGGGAAGTTGAATATCCATCAAAATGAGATCGGGTTTGTGCAGACGCGCGAGTTTCACCGCTTCGACGCCGCTGCGGGTCTGCACGGTCTTATAGCCATGCGCCTCCAGAAGATCGTTGAACAACTTCATGTTCAACTCATTGTCTTCAACGATTAGAATGCGCTTTTGCATCGAAATACCCGGCTTGGGGTGGCGGACGATCCTCTCCCGGAAAACTTCCGCCGCACTCGTCAGTAACGGACAGACATTGACGAAAGGGAAATCGTTATCATGGAAATCTCCAGTTTTAGGCCCTCGCCGGCCAAACAGCCACAACTCAGCAAAGCCGCCGCCGAATCGATCGCGATCGAGGTTTTAACCTTTCTGGCCGGAAATCCGGCGAGGCGCGATCGTTTCTTGGCCCTGTCTGGCATCCGGCGGGATAATCTGCGGGCGGTCGCCGGAGAACCCGGATTTTTGGCCGCGCTCCTCGATCATCTCGCCTCCGACGAGTCCCTGCTCCTCGCCTTCGCGGCCGGCTCCGGGCACGCCCCGGCAACGGTCGCCAAGGCGCGAGACATATTGTCGCCCCCGGCGGAGATGCCGTGACCGTGGAGCAGCTCGCGGACTTCACAAACCGGTTTCCGGGCTTGAAAAAGCGCTCCCCGCGCGTGCTATGAAGCCTAGGCCTTAAACCGGAGCCTGGCATGGTCTGGCCTCTGCCTCAACGACCAAAATGCCAACCCGCGCGGGAGCATGACGCCTCCTCCTCTGCCGCGCCAAGACTCAATCTAACCCAGCGTTTGCGGCGCAACCGCAAGGCGGAGTGGACACGCAGGCTTGTCCGCGAAAGCAGCCTGACCGAAGACGATCTCATCTGGCCAATCTTCCTTTGCGAGGGCGACGCGCGGGAACCCGTTGCCTCCATGCCCGGCGTCGAGCGGCTCTCCATCGGCCACGCCGTTCGGGCCGCGGCCGACGCGGCGAAGCTTGGCATTCCGGCGCTCGCGCTGTTTCCCTTTACCCTGCCTGGCCTGCGGAATGAGCAGGCCAGCGAGGCGCTCAATCCCAACAATCTCGTCTGCCGTGCGTGCCGCGCAATCAAGCGCGAGGTGCCCAATCTCGGCCTCGTCACCGATGTCGCGCTCGATCCCTACACCAGCCATGGCCATGACGGGATTTTGCGCGGCGAGCGAATTTTAAACGACGAGACGGTCTTTGTCCTTGTGAAACAAGCCCTCAACCAGGCGCGCGCGGGCGCCGACATCATCGCGCCTTCCGATATGATGGATGGGCGCGTCGGCGCGATCCGTGCCGGGCTCGACGGCGAGAATTTCGAGGATGTGCAGATTTTATCCTACGCCGCCAAATATGCCTCGGCCTTTTATGGGCCCTTTCGCGATGCCGTCGGCACCAATGCGACGCTCGTCGGCGACAAGCGCACCTATCAGATGGACCCGGCCAATTCCAACGAGGCCCTGCGCGAGGTCGCGCAAGACATCGAGGAAGGCGCCGACATCGTGATGGTGAAGCCCGGCCTGCCCTATCTCGATATTATTTTCCGGGTGAAAGACACATTTGGCATGCCGACGTTCGCCTATCAGGTGTCGGGCGAATATGCGATGATCATGGCGGCGGCGGAAAAGGGTTTTATCGACGGCGACAAAGCCATGCTGGAAAGCCTTATCGCCTTCAAGCGCGCCGGCGCCGACGCGATCCTCACCTATTTTGCAGCCCGCGCTGCAAAGAAGCTGAAGGAAATGGCGTGAACATTTGTGTGATTCATTTTATACTACGAACTCGTTATACTACGAACCCGGGTCGCGGCAGGCAGGTTTACGCGTGTGCGATTTCCAGCAAATGATTGAGGGCCTCTTGGTAAGTGGCCAACAGGATAGCTTCGCGTGAAAGGTCGCTGCCGCCAAGAAGCTTGTTCTCAGTAACAGCTCTTTGGGCATCCGCAATTCTTTGGAGGCTCGCGTGGTAAGCCGATTGCCACCGCCACAAATCGTAGAGCTGTTTCATTATCTTGGTATCCAAGGCCGCTCTCCCTTCATATAACCATTAAGCGAAGTGCAAGAAAGAGCAGCCCGGCCCGTCGCGAGCCGAGCTGCTCGATCTGGAGATAAATTGTTAGGTGATGGAAGAGAGCAATTTCCGCGCGCCTTGGCTGATCTTCCTATCCCGGCCCTAGCAAAAATA
Organism: Methylocella sp.; assembly: GCA_049579405.1. Taxonomy (GTDB): domain Bacteria; phylum Pseudomonadota; class Alphaproteobacteria; order Rhizobiales; family Beijerinckiaceae; genus Methylocapsa. The sequence goes on along the minus strand of JBAUNU010000636.1, from coordinate 1,196 downwards.
TGGTTATTCGATTGCTGGGGTTAAGAGCGCAGCCGCGGCGTATTTCATTAAAGCATTGATAAGGTCCCGGTCGGTATAGGGCTTTTGAAGAATGTCGATTGCAGTGCGGAGGGCAGGCTGACCCTGACAGACCAAGTCGCCAGTCGTAATCACGACTGCTATCCCGCGCTCCGACATTATTTTTACCAGGGGGCCGGCATCTCCATCCTGCAAACGTAAATCGACCAGCGCCACATCGAATGGAAAGCCTTCGTCGAGGGCGCTTTTAGCCGAGGCTACGGAATTGGCTATTCTAACAACAGCGGCACCTGCATTCCGGAGACTGAGTTCGACGCTTATCGCGATCAGCGCGTTGTCCTCAACGATGAGCGCCGACTTTCCCTTGAGCGGCAACTCCCGGAGTGAATCCATGAGTTTTTTCACGGGCGTGCCTTTATGGGCGTACGTTGGTATTTGTTTAAAGTTTTATTACCGCCCCCCCGTCTGTCTGTTCGACGTCCGACACAACTCAAATATTTAATTTTAAGGCAACGCGCCGTTCACTTGGTCACGGATAATGGCGTAACACTCGCACGCGACGTCTTCGAGTCCCTTGCGGTCGATAATAACGATCCGGCCCCGGCGATTTTGAATGAGACCCGCCTGTTCAAGCTGGCGGGCCACCAGAGTAACCGTCGTCCGCCGGACCCCGAGCATTTGCGATAGAAATTCCTGGGTCAACGGAAGGACATCGGTATCGATCCGATCGCGGGTCTGGAGCAGCCAGCGGGCTAACCGGGATTCCATGGGGTGGAGGGCGTTGCAGGCCGCCGTCTGCTGAACCTGCGCCAAAAGCTCCTCGCTATAGCTTGCCATTAAATTTCTGAGGGTTTCACTTTTCTGAAAGGCCGCCTGAAATTGCAGACAGGAAATGCGCGAGGCCACCAGCGGAGCCTGGACGACCGCCCTCGTAAAACCCCGGCGGACGCCGAAGCCGGACATGGCTCCAACCACGCCCTCGCTTCCAACCGTGGCGGTCTCGATCCCTTGCCCATCCGACATTATAGCCAGAAGCGAAACCATTCCCTGATGGGGAAAATAAATGTGCTCAACCGGTCCGCCTGCCTCTTGCAAAAGCGTTCCTAATTCGAGCGTCAGCTCCTTCAAATGGGGAGCCAAAAGCGAATGATCTTCAGAGGTTAGCGCAGAAAGCAGCC